>CALAEG010000061.1 GCA_937890965.1 uncultured Caulobacteraceae bacterium
CCTGCCGCTTCACCCACGTCTATCCGGACGGCCCAGCGCCATACTTCTCCTACTCGGCCGTCGGCACAGCTGAGGGCAAGCTCCAGGACTCGCTCGCCCGCTGGCGCGACATCAAGGCCGCGACCAACGAGATCACCGTCTCGCTCGGCGGCACCGTCACCCAACACCATGCCGTCGGACGCGACCACAGGCCGGGCTACGAGAAGCAGATCCCGCCCTTCTTCCGCGCCGCGCTCACGGCCGCGAAGACCGCCCTCGACCCCGGCGGCGTGATGAACCCGGGCGTCCTCATCGACCCTGCCGGAAGAAAGGTCGGGCAAAGGGGCGTGCTGGGAGGGGTCTGACGAACTCGTCGTCGGAGGGGTAGGTGGTTGTTCCCGGCTCGATTGTTCTGCCGGCGACCCTGTCCGCTGGCGCCCGGGGCGAGCGCGGCGCACCCCCCCGGAGATGCCGGCCACGGCACCCAGTTGGACCGGCCCGCCGTCGTGATCACGGCCATCGAAGAGGTGTTGGCCATGGCGCGAGGCGGATGAACTCCCGCGAATGTCCGCTTCCCGGCCAGGAGCTAGTGTCCGCTTCCGACCTAAAGCGGACGTTCGAGTCTCTATTCTAGCGCCGTCTCGCTCCGCTCCGACAGCGTGGGAACGTCGGCGGCGTCGCGCGCCGCTTCAAGCTCTGCCAGATCGCGCTCCTGCCGCTGAAGTTCACGTTGAACTCGCGGGTCTTGAAGTAGGGCGAGTTCAACATCTGAAGTGAACTTGCGAATTGACGGCGAACGTTGCGCGCACGCATCGACCGCCTCGTAGAGGCGCTTGGCTGCCCAGGCAGCTTCCTGCGGATCAAATGTCGCCGCTGTCCGCAGCGCGTACGCCGCAGCCGCCAGAGCGTCGTCCAGCACCGCGTGAGACGCCGTCGTCATCTCGTCCTCGTCGGGTATCGCCGAAACCAGCTCGCTAGCCAGTGCTAACCAGTCAGTCGTGGGGCCACCTCGAACGTATCGCCGAAGCGACCCGATAGCCTCGGATAGCCGGTTGGACTGAGCCAGGCCGAGCGTCTGCCGGGCATCCCGCCACGGTCGGGCCATTCGAGAAGCGCATGCAGCGGCGAACTCTACCCTCGCCAAGTCCGGCAGCGCTCCGAGCCGTTCTTTCAGATCAGCCTCGTTGAATAACGCCGTGGGCTAGTAAGGATCACACTCGCCCGCCGACTTCCACCCATGACTGAATGGTCCGATTGTCGGCCGTAAGCCCAACGTCCGATTTACGCGCATAGGCCAATGACCGCTTCCGACCCATAGCAGACTTGCAGCTATCGACCTCATCTAGGAAACTCGCGCTCATGCAGACCGAATTTCCGGAGGGCTGGGGGAGCCTCAGGTTCCCCTGGGTGCGGCGGGAGTTACTGCAATACCTGGATGAGATCATTGATCCTGACCAGACGGCGGCTTGGTTAAGATCCAATCCCAATGGCCTAATCGTCGGCATCGACCAGACGTTTCACTTCCTGTTTGACGACCACGACTTCGGTCGGGGCGACATCGGAATCTCCCTGTTCGACGCCGGAGAGGTGGATGCAATTGGAGCGTTGAAGGACACTCTCGGCGCCATTCTCAAGACGAACCGTGACGGCGACGATGCATACTTCCTGAGCCACCCTCTCTGGCCCGAAGTCGTGAGAGCGGCCGGCATCGCGCGTCACTTACTCGCCTCTAGAGGCGTCCCGCCGCCTCGAGCCCAATAGGTCATGCTTTCGTCCCGAATGGCCCTTCGCAACGTCCGCTTGCCATCAATTCTGCCGAAGCGAGGATGATTTCAGCCGAACAGAGGCCGCAATCTTGTCCGCCTCGTCTTGGTGACCGGTAACGACATCGGACCATACCTGCACTTCGGCCGGCCAATCGAACTCGGTCATAAGGAGCCGGCTTCGAGGTGTGCTGTTATCGGCGGCGTTTCCGACGTACACCCCAGCGTAATCAACGCCTCCACAAATTACGTAGAATACTTGGAAGTCGATACCTCTTCCTTTTGTTGTCAGTTGGCACGCTGATGGCAATTCGATGTCAAATGAATCACGCCCGTCCTTCAGTGCGGCCTTGGATGGAGAGGCCGCACTCGCTTGCGAAACAGCAAAAAGTGCCAGAAGGACCCCAGTTGCCGATGCTACCTTGGCGGAAACCGACAGGCTCCACTTTCCGGTCATGACGCTCCACTCTCAGGGTTGACGCTCATTCACTACCACCTAGGGGCAACGTCCGCTAACCACCCTTGGCGGACTCTCGGAGAGTCCGCTTTCCGGCAATGGCCGTCGCTTGCCCGCTCGCCTATCCTGGCGTCTGTTTAGGCGCGATCGCGCCGGGAGAGACCATGAGCGTAACGCGCTTCAGCCACGTCACCATCCATTGCGTCGATCTCGGCGCGTCTTTGGAATTCTACAAAGACGTCCTCGAAATGAGCGTTTCCGATCGGCCAATGCCGAAAGGCTTCCCACGCGCCGCGATCGGCAGCTTTGTCGACGGCGAATGGTGCCTGCACTTCTTCGAGGCGAGCGCCGCTCAGAGGGACCAGTTCGAAACCCTGCCGGCGCGGAAGACCGGCATGCTGATGCACGTCTCCCTCAGGGCCGAGGGCTATGTCGCGACCAAGGCGCGGCTGGAGGCGCGAGGCGTCCCGGTTCGCGAATTCACCGCAGGCGACCGCCATCTGGTGCAGTTCCTGGATCCGGACGGCCTCGAGATCGAGTTGACCTTCTCGCCCGCCGAACTGCCGAACGGCCCCATCCTATGGACGCCGGCGTAAGACGCGGCGACAGTGTTAGCGCCTAGAGAGCGTTCAGCCGATCCAGCGCCCCCTGCAGGATGTAGGCGGCGGCGGCCTTGTCGACGAGCTGGCCGCGGCGGGCGCGGCTTAAGTCCGCCTCGTCGATCAGCATGCGGTTGACCGCGGCGCTGGACAGGCGCTCGTCCCAGAAGGCGATGGCGAGGCCGGGGTCGAGGCGGAGCAGGTTGCGGGCGAAGGCGCGGGAGGACTGGCAGCGCGGGCCTTCGGTCCCGTCCATGTTCACCGGCAGGCCGATGACGATGCCGGTCGCGCCGCGCGTTTTCATCAGCGCGAACAGGGCGTGGGCGTCCTGGGTGAACTGGGTTTTTCGGATCAGCTGCAAGGGGCTGGCGATCACCCGGCCGATGTCGGAGACGGCGACGCCGATGGTCTTGGTCCCCAGGTCCAGTCCGGCGATAGGCGTCAGCGGCGGCAGGGCCCGGGGCAGGTCGGCGAGGTCCAGGACAGCCATGGCCGGTCTCTCTATCGTCCGGCGCCCCTTGTCAAAGGCGGGCAGGGGCGGCTAACCCCACGCGTCTTCCGAAAGGTGCTCTCATGGCCATCGACGCGGCGACGGTGAAAAAGGTCGCGAGCCTGGCGCGCATCCGCGAACCGGATGAGCGGCTGGAGACCCTGGCGGCCGAGCTGAACGGCATCCTGGCCTGGATCGAGCAGCTGAACGAGGTCGATACCGAAGGCGTCGAGCCGATGACCTCGGTGGTCGACGCCAAGTTGCCGCTGCGCGAGGACGTGGTCAGCGAGCCGGGCGATTCCGTGCGCATTCTGGCCAATGCGCCCAAGGCCGCACGCGGCTTTTTCATCGTGCCCAAGGTGGTTGAGTGATGACCGAGACCAAGGGGCTGACGCTCAAGGCGGCCATCGACGGCCTGCGCGCCAAGCGCTTCTCCGCCGAGGAGCTGGCCGTCGTGCACCTGGACGCGATCGAACAGGCCCGGCCGCTGAACGCCTTCGTGCTGGAGACGCCGGAGGTCGCCCTGGCCATGGCCAGGGCGTCCGACGCCCGCATCGCCAGCGGCGAGGCTGGGCCGCTGGAAGGCGTGCCGTTGGGGATCAAGGATCTGTTCTGCACCGAGGGTGTGCGCACGACGGCCGGCTCGAAGATCCTGGGCAATTTCAAGCCGACCTACGAATCCACCGTCACCGCCAACCTGTGGCGCGACGGGGCGGTGATGCTGGGCAAGCTGAACATGGACGAGTTCGCCATGGGCTCGTCGAACGAGACCTCGGCCTTCGGGCCGGTGATCAATCCCTGGCGCAATCGCGGTTCCAACCAGGCGCTGACCCCCGGCGGCTCATCCGGCGGTTCGGCGACGGCGGTGGCGGCGGAGCTCTGCCTGGGGGCCACGGCGACCGATACCGGCGGCTCCATCCGCCAGCCGGCGTCGTTCACCGGCACGGTTGGGGTGAAACCGACCTATGGCCGCTGTTCGCGCTGGGGCATTGTCGCCTTCGCCTCGTCGCTGGACCAGGCCGGGCCGATCGCCAAGACGGTGGAAGACGCGGCCATCCTGCTCAAATCCATGGCCGGCCACGACCCGAAGGATTCCACCAGCCTGAACGTCGAGACGCCGGACTTTCCGAGCTTTGTCGGCAGGTCGGTCAAGGGGCTGCGCATCGGCGTGCCGAAGGAATACCGCGTCGAGGGCATGCCGCCGGAGATCGAGGCGCTCTGGGCTCAAGGCGTCGCCTGGCTGAAGGACGCCGGCTGCGAGATCGTCGAGGTGTCGCTGCCGCACACCCGTTTCGCCCTGCCGGCCTATTACATCATCGCGCCGGCCGAGGCCTCGTCGAACCTGGCCCGCTATGACGGCATGCGCTACGGCCTGCGTGTCGACGGCAAGACCCTGACCGACGTCTATGAGGCCACGCGCAGCGAAGGCTTCGGGGCCGAGGTCAAGCGGCGGATCCTGATCGGCACCTATGTGCTCAGCGCCGGCTATTACGACGCCTATTATCTAAAGGCCCAGCGGGTCCGCCAGCGCATCGCCGACGACTTCAAGACCGCGTTCGAGAGCGTCGACGCCCTGCTGACTCCGACCGCGCCGTCGGCGGCCTTCGGGCTGGGCGACCGCACCAGCGATCCGGTGGCCATGTATCTGAACGACATCTTCACCGTCACGGTGAACCTGGCCGGTCTGCCGGGGATGAGCGTTCCGGCCGGGCTTGACGAAAAGGGCCTGCCGCTGGGCTTGCAGCTGATCGGCCGCCCGCTCGACGAGGGGACGCTGTTTTCGCTGGCCGGTGC
>CALAEG010000062.1 GCA_937890965.1 uncultured Caulobacteraceae bacterium
ATGGTGGGCGCGCAGGATCGGATCGATGGAAGTTTCGTCCAGGGGCCGCGCCGCCATCAGGTCGCGATAGAGGCCAAGTTCGTCGCCGCCGGCCTTTTTCACCGCGATCGCGCCGGCCGCGGCCTTTTCCGAGACCGCGCCGAAGATCGGGAACTCCTTGAACACGAACCGCACGTCGGGATTGTCGTGGATGATCGACAGCACCGCCGGCGCGGCGTTGATGCAGTGCGGGCAGCGATAGTCGTAGAACTCCGTCACCGTGATGGCGCCGGTCGGATTGGCCACGAAATCGCGCGGATCGCGTTCCAGCGCCTGGCGATACTGGTCGATGGCCACCTTGGCCTGGGCGGCGGTGGCGGCGTCCTGCTTTTCCTGCAGCTTGGCCTGCGCCTCCTGGATCACCTCCGGATGCGAGACGATATAGTCGTGCACGCGGGTGTCGAAGGCCTGGTCGTTCCTTTGACAGGCGACAAGGGCGAGCGCGCAGGCGGCGAGGGCCGGAAGCAGGCGAATGACGTGCATGTGTGATGGGTCTCCGTCGCGTCAGCGTTTTTGAGGCGCGTTCGTGCTGCCTTCCTGAGCGAGCAATTTAAGGTCGTCGTTGCTGGGTTTCGAGACCAGGACGATGTCGGTGGCGCGGCGCCATTCCGGGCTGCCCTTGGGCAGGATCTGGCGCGCCTGCATGCCGAAGCGCCGCGCGTCGTCATTCTGGCCGAGCGCGAAGCTCTTTTCAGCCGCCGCCAGCCGCGCCATGCCGCCGTCGCCCTTCTTGTCATAGGCCTGGGACAGGAAGAGCCAGCCCTCGGGATTGTCCGATTCGAGGCTGAGACCGTGGTGCAGGTCGTTGATCGCCTCATCCAGCTTGGCCGGATTGTCTTCCGCCAGCAGGGTCTGGCCGAGCAGGAAGAGCAGTTCCGGCGCGTCCGGCTTCAAGAGCACGGCCTGGCGCAGCGGCGCCTCGGCGTCCTTGGCGCGCCCGGCGCCGAACAGGATCTGGCCCTTGAGTTGGGAAAGATAGGGATCGGTCGGGCGCTCGGCGATCAGGGCGTCGGTCAGGGTGATGGCCTTGTCGGTCTCCTGGTCGCGGGAATAGGCGATGGCGCGGGCGTACTTGGCCGGAAAACTCACGTCGCTGTCGGGATAGTCGTTCAGGGTCTGCTGCGGCAGGTTCAGATAGGCCCTGAGCTTGGCGATCAGGATCTGATGGCGTTCGAGCGCCTCAGGGCTGTCGACGACATTGTAGTGAGGCTGTTGTTCCGAGCGGACCTGCAGGGCGTCGATCCGGTCGGAGGTCAGCGGGTGGTCCATGAAGAAGCGGTAGCGCTGGGCGTCGGCGAACACCTCCTCGTAGCGGAAATTATCGAAGAACTCGACGAGCCCCCTCGAGGATTCACCCGCTTTTTCGAGATAGGTGACGGCCGCCTGGTCGGCGGAGGATTCCTGGGTGCGGGTGAAGCCGGCGCCGGTCAGGGCGGCGAAATAGCCGGCGCTGTAGAGCAGGCCGCCGGCCGCGTCGGGCGCCCCGGCCGCGGCGGCGGCGATGCCAAGGCCCAGGGTCAGCAGATAGGTCGCCAGGGTCTGCTTTTCGCCCTGGTCCTGCCGCGCCAGGTGGCCGCCGGCCATGTGACCGGTCTCGTGGGCGAACACCCCGCTCAGCTGGTTGGGGTTCTTGGTCTGGATGATCAGGCCGGCGGTGACAAACATGTTCTGGCCGCCCTCGACCCAGGAGTTCATGCCCTCGCGCGTCGGGTCGCCGACGATGAAGATCTTGACCGACTTCGGGTTCAGTCCGGCCGCGGTGTAGATCGGATCCGCGTCGGCGTGCAGGATCTCGTTCATCTCCGTGTCGCTGAGCAGCGGAATCGGCGCGGCGTCATCCTGGGCGAAGGCGACTGAAACGGGCGCGAGCGCGGCCCCGGCCAGGGCGAACAGGCCGAGCGCCGCGCCGAGGCGCTTGCGCGCGCTCCCGGGGCTATCCGCCGATCGAGGGGTCATGCGACAGGCTCCGAGATCCGTCCGCGCCCCCGCCCGGCTTCGCCACATCAATAACCCATGCCGGGGCGGATGTCTCAACCGCTGCGACGCCACCAGCCCCGCTTCGGCGCCGCCGGCGGGCTGGAGATTTCCGCATGATCCGGAGCGGCCGGCGGGGCTTCGGCCACAGGCGCGGGCGGCCCGGCCTCGGCCATGACCGGGATGGCCTCGATCGGCGTAGGGGCAGGTTCAGCTTCGACCGGCGCCGGCGCGGCGTCCGCCTCGACCAACGCGGGCGCGGCTTCCGCCTCGACCAGGGCCGGGATGGCTTCCGCCTCGATCACCGCGACGAGATCCTCGGCGGCCGCCTTGGGCTTGGCGCGGCTGCGGCGGGCGCGGACCGGCTTGGCGGCCGGCTCGGCGACGGCCGGCAACTCGACCCACATATCGGCGGCGGGCTCGGTGGACGCCGTCGTCGCGGGCTCGGCTGCCGCGGTCACGGCGGGCGCAACCTCTTCGTCAGGCTCCGGCGATGCGATGGCGGCGACTGGCTCGGCGACCTGCGCGGCTTGCGCCGGCTGGCCGGCCTCCATCCAGACATAAGGGTCGCCCTCGGGCACCCGCGGGCGCGACCAGACATAGGGCTCGTCGCCGGCGGTCTCTTCGCGCGTGCGGCGTCCGCCGCGACGTCCACGCCGACGGCGCTTCTGCCCCTGGGCGTCGACGCCGTCGCGGACCTCATCCAGGCCCAGGCCCGGTTCGTCGTCGCCGTCGGCGGCCGGTTCCGGCGCGTTCAGCCCCTGTTCGGCCGGGCCGTCTTCGCGGCGTCCGCCACGGCGGCGGCGGCGGCGGCGCGAACGCGGCTGGCCGTCGCCATGATCGCCAACCTCGGCGCGTCCCTCGACGCGGGCGGAGGGCTCGTCGTCATCGACGTCCTCGGCTTCGATCGCCGCCTCGACCTCCTCGTCCTCGTCGATCAGGTCGTCTTCGGCATAGCTGACCGTCAGCGGCGCGCCGGCGGGGAGGGGGGCCTCGTGTTCGCGGGTTTCGGTGCGATCGATCGCGTGCTCGTCGTGGGAGAGGCTGTCATCGACCACGATCGTCACGACCAGGCCGTGGGTCTCCCGCAGCCGCTCCAGGTAGGCGCGCTTTTCGTTCAGCACGTAGAGGGAGACAGCGCTCGGCGCGCGCAGGGTGACCGCCCCGGCGCCGGACTTGACGGCCTCGACCTCGACGGCGCGTAGCACGGCCAGCGCGCTGGACTCGGTCGAGCGGACCCGGCCGACTCCTTTGCAGTGTTCGCAGACATGTGTGGTGCCTTCCAGCACGCCGGAGCGGCGGCGCTGGCGGCTGATCTCCATCAGGCCGAAGCCGGAAATCTTGCCCATCTGCACCCGGGCGCGGTCGTCCTCGAGCGCTTCCTTCAGCTTCTTTTCGACGGCGCGGTTGTTCTTCGACTCATCCATGTCGATGAAATCGATAACGATCAGCCCGGCCAGGTCGCGCAGGCGAAGCTGGCGCGCGGTCTCTTCCGCGGCTTCCATATTGGTCTTCAGCGCCGTGGCTTCGACGTTGCGTTCGCGGGTCGAGCGGCCGGAATTGACGTCGACGGCGACCAGGGCCTCGGTCTGGTTGATCACCAGATAGCCGCCCGACTTCAGCGCCACCACCGGCGAATAGATCTGCGCCAGATGGTCCTCGACCTTGGCCTGGACGAACAGCGGCGTCGGCTCGTTGTAGTGCTGGATCTTCTTGGCCTGGCTGGGCATCAGCATGCGCATGAAGTCGCGCGCGTCGCGGAAGGCGGCGTCGCCCTCGACCCATACGCCTTCGATGTCCTTGTCGAACATGTCGCGGATGGCGCGTTTGACGAGGTCTTCCTCCTCGTAGATCAGCGCCGGCGCGATCGAGTGCAGGGTGCGGTCGCGGATGTTCTCCCAAAGCCGCATCAGATATTCGTAGTCGCGCTTCAGCTCCGCCTTGGTGCGCTTGGCGCCGGCGGTGCGCACGATCAGCCCCATGCCCTGCGGCACGCCCAGCTCCTGGACCAGGCTCTTCAGCCGCTTGCGGTCGGTGGCGGTGGTGATCTTGCGGCTGACCCCGCCGCCGCGCGCGGT
>CALAEG010000063.1 GCA_937890965.1 uncultured Caulobacteraceae bacterium
CCGTGGCCCCCGGTGGTCTCCTTGACGAAGTCGCGGAAGCCGCCGGTGACATTGACCACCGCGTCCGGCGCATATTCCGCCTCGATGATGCCCAGCTTGTCGTTTGAGGCGGAGGCCGCGATCACCTTGGCGCCCATGATCTTGCCCAGATCGACCGCGGCCAGGCCGACGCCGCCGGCCGCTCCATGCACCAGGAGCCACTCGCCCGGCTGCATCGCCGCGCGGCGCACCAGCGAAACGTAAGCGGTCAGATAGGCGGTGCCATAGGCCGAGGCCTGGGCGAATGACAGCCGCTCGGGCTTGGGGCGCAGGCCCATGGCGTTGGTGACCGCGTAGTCGGAAAAGCCGCCGATGCGGGCGCCGCCGACCACCGCGTCGCCGATCTTCCAGCGCTCGACGCCCTCGCCAAGCGCCTCGACCTCGCCGGACATTTCCAGGCCGGGAATGAAGGGCAGCGGCGGTTTGTGCTGGTACTCGCCCCGGGTCATCAAAAGGTCGGGGAAGTTGACGGAAGCCGCCCGCACCTTGACCAGCACTTCGCCGGGGCCGGGCTTGGGCGTCTCGATTTCCTTCAGAACGACGCCTTCGTAGTTGGGCGCCAGCTTTTCGACCACAACGGCTCGCATCAGTGGATTCGTCCCTCAAAACCCTCGCGCACGAGACCGGCGATCTCGCGGCAAGCGATGTCGGCGGCGGGCGCGGCGCCGGTAAAGGCGGTGAAGGCGTGGGCCAGGCCGTCATAACAGCGATAGACGACGGCCACGCCGGCGTCGCGCAGCCGCTTGGCATAGGCCTCGCCCTGGTCGACCAGGGGATCGAAGCCGGCGGTGACCACGATGGCCGTGCAAAGACCGCTCAGGTCCGCGGCGCACAGCGGCGAGGCGCGCGGATCTGTGGGGTCACCGTCTGGGCCGAGATACTGGGCCGCGAACCAGTCCATCAGGCCGCGCGACAGCGGATAGGCGTTGGCATAGGTGCTCATCGACTGGGTCTCGCTGGCCAGGTCGACGGCCGGGTAGATCAGCAGCTGCAAGACCGGCTGCGGCTCGCCGGCGCGCTGCAGGTCCTGGGCGATGGCGGCGGCGAAATTGCCGCCCATGGAATCGCCGCCGATCGCCGCCTTTCCGGCGGGCGCGCCGAACCGGGGCGCATTGTCCCTGGCCCAGCGATAGGCGGCCATGACGTCGTCCAGCCCGGCCGGAAAGCGATGCTCGGGCGCCAGGCGATAGTCGATGGAAAGCACGGCGCAGCGGGCGATCCTGGCCAGGATGGTGCAGAAGGCGTCGCAGGTCTCCAGGTCGCCGATCACCCCGCCGCCGAAATGGGCGAAGACCAGGATGGGGGCTGTGGGGTCCTGGTGTTCCGGGCGATAGGCGCGGGCCGGAATGGCGCCCTGCGCGGCGGGGATGCTCAAGGCCTCGGCGCGCACGCCCGGCTCCGGATCGCCGGCGACCAGGGCCAGCGAGGCCGCCGAACTGGCGCGCAACAGCTCCGGCGTCAGGGCGCCGCCGGCGCTCCGGCCGCGCGCGGCGTTGGCCAGGTATTGCAGGCGCGGGTCAAGGGTCCGGCCGCCCTGGAACACCACCCCGCCGCCGGCCAGCACGCGCAGGATCGGGGTCGGCAACGACAACAGCGCCTTCAGCGCGAACCTTTGAAACGCGATGTCGGCCATGCGGCCTTAAGGCTTGAGGCGAGGGAGGGCAGGCAGGCCGCCCAGGATCAGCTGCACCGCGAACTCGACGGCGGCCGGCACGTCGATCGGCCGGCGCTCCAGCATCAGCTCGCCGACCTCGCGGGCGATGGCGATACAGGCGGCGGCCAGATAGTCCAGGTCGACCTTCGGCCCGTGGCCGCGCTCGAGCACGTCGGACACCGACCACTTCACCTGTTCGAACACCGCCTGCATCTCCGGGGTCTCGGCGCGCACGTGCGGATGCGCCTCGACGCCGCTCGAGGCGGGCTGGACGGCGGCCTGCTCCTCGACCAGGAAGTTGTAATAGGCGTCGATGGCCCGGCGGATATAGGTCTCGAAGTCGGCCGAAGCCTCGTATTGCGCCTGCAGGATCGGGCGGAAGCGGCGCGCGCCGTCGTCGGAAAGCGCCTCGTACACCTCCTCCTTGGAGCGGTAGTAGTTGTAGAAGGCGCCGACCGACAGATTGGTGCGCCGGATGATGTCGCGCACGCTGGCGCTCTCATAGCCCAGCTCGGCGAACACCAGGCGCGCGGCGTCCAGGATGGTGCGCCGGTTGGCCGCCTTGGTCTGCTCGCGCTTGCCGGCCTGACTGGTCTTGAGGAGATCGGTTGAGGTCAATTGCGGGCTCTTGGCGAATAATCGTAGCCATCTTCCGCTATCGGCCCCCCGCGGAGCAAGCATCCCGTTACGGCGGCGCGGCCTGAGGCTGAATCGGGGCGCGATTGCAGCTGGCGAGGCAGGCCGTCCAGTTCTGTGGGCAGGAGGGGGCGTCGTCGCCGGCGAGGCAGAAATAATAGGTGTGGGCGCAAGCCGCGCGGCACTGGCTGGGATCGGTGGGAAGGACCGAGGCGCCGCTTGCCGGCAGGCTGGCGCGTAGTAGCGGCGAGACGATGGGCGCGGCCTTGGCGGGTTTGGCGCCTTGCGCGCCGCGCAGCCCGCTCGCGGTGGCCGATTTGGTCGGCGTCAGCCGCTGGACCGGCGCGGCGCCCACCAGCAGAACCGCACAGGCCGCCAAGCAAAGTCTGAACCCGATCCGCCGCATGAGCCAGTCGTGCGGCGCCGGCGGTTAACGCCTCGTTAACCATACTTGCCTGCAACTCCCGGGCTGATGGGCGAGCCGGGAATTAAGGCGGTTTCCATCAGTTCATCCGACCTTGGCGCTTCGATTCGGAGCCGTTGAATGGACACCTATCTCGACTATGCCCGGCGCGGGCTGAACGCCTGGTGGCGCTATCTGCTGGCCATTGTCGCCGCCCTGGTCATCTGGCTCGTGCTCGACGTGGCCATCATCGTCGGGCTGACGGTCAGCCGGCTGATGCCGGCCGACGTCGCCGCCGAGTTGACCAAGCCGTCGCATCCGGTGGTGTTCTTCGCCGGCAACGGCCTGGCCTTCGCCACCCTGATCGCGGGGCTCGTCATCGCCGCGCGCCTCATCCAGCGCAAGCGGTTTACCGACGTGATCGGCGAGTGGCGCTGGTCGCGGTTCGCGGCCGGATTCGCCCTGTGGACCGCCTGCCTGATCGCCGCGACGCTCGCGGATGTCGCATTGCGCCCCAGCGGGTTCCGCTGGACGGCCACGGGCGGCACGGCTGCGTTGGCCGTCGCCGCCCTGGTCGGTCTGGGCGTGCAGACCTTCGCCGAGGAGTTCATCTTTCGCGGCTACCTGACCCAAGGCCTGCTGCTGGCGACCAAACGGCCGGTGGCGGCGGCGATCTTGAGCGGCGCGCTGTTCGGGGCCTTGCACATCCCCAACGGCGTCCCGCAGGCCTTGAATGCGGTTCTGTTCGGCTCTGTCGCGGCCCTGATCGCCATCCGCACCGGCGGCATCGCCTTCACCTGGGGCATGCACCTGATCAACAACCTGGCCGGCGCGGTGATCGTGGTTTCGGCCGGCGACGTCTTCAAGGGCACCCCGGGTTTGTTCACCCAAACGACGCCCAGCCTGGCGTGGTGGGATCTGATCGCGGAAACGGCGCTGCTGGCCGTTCCCATCTGGCTCGTGCTCGTGCGGGGCCGCGAGCACCGCTCGCCCGACGCGGATTAGATCAGCCGCCAGCCCAGGACCGCGACCACATAGGGCAGGCCGATGCTGAAGGCGACCAGGGCCGCGCCATAGAGGCTGGCCACGATCGGCCGGCCGTCACGGAAATTATAGACGGCGCCGTAAACGAGCAGGCCGGAAATCGGTCCGAGCAACAGGTAGGGCGCGATCTTCTTGAAGCGCGAGAGCGTCTGGGGAGCGGGTGGCTGATCGACGATCGCGGTCATAAGAGAAGATTAACATTCCCTTAACACCCGGCAACCGTAATTCGCGCTAAGTATGGTTAATGAAACGATAATTCTCATCTCGCGCGAATTAATCGGCGCGCCCTCGCCCCCTGGGCGACCAGCGCCTTGCGGCGTTTCCACGGCCGCCACGAGTCCTCGGGTCCGACCGGATCGCCCAGATGATCGGCGGCGATGAAGGCGGCCAGGCCATGCATCGGCTCGGGCTCGATCGGGCGCAGGCGCGTATAGCCGCCGGTGCGCAGGGCCTCCAGGGCCCCACCCACGCTGCCGGCCTCGGCGATGGCCGTTTCCAGGTCGCCGTCGATGCTGCCCAGCCAGTGCGCCAGCAGGGTGTTGCGCAGCCGGGTGATCTCGGCGCGGCTGGCCGCCGCATCCGGCCCGCTGGCCTCGAACGACATGTCGCATTCGCTGTCGAAGCCCATGGAGCGGTTGTTCAGGTTGGCCGAGCCGATCCGCAGCAGGACGTCGTCGATGATGGTCAGCTTGGCGTGCACGATGATGGTGCGCCCCAGCGTGGTCACCGGACTGTAGATGCGCATCCGCCCATGCCGGTCGGCCGCCTCGAGCGCGCGGACGAACTTCATCCGCATCTTGTCCATGGTCGCCCGGTCGAAATAGCTCGGCGCGTGCTCGGTCGAGATCAGCACCACCTCCGGCCCGTCCGGCTCGCTCAGCCGCCGGCCCAGTTCGCGCGCGATCAGCGGCGAGGTGAAATACTGGTTCTCCATGTAGATGCAGGTCTTGGCCGCGGCGATCGCCTCGACGTGCAGGGCCTCGGTCTCGCGCACCTCGGGATAGCGGCGCCAGGCCGCCGAGGTGCGCGAGAGGCCGACCGAGATATCGGAAAACTGTGGCGGCGCGTCGCCGGGCCAGCGCGGCTTGCGCACCGGCGGCGAGGGTTGCAGCACCTCGCCGGTGCAGCGCTCCCAGCGATCGCGGAACAGGGCGCCGAGCATCTGCGCCGCCTCGCCGTCCACCAAGCCCATCACCTCGTGGCGGCTGTCGAAATCCTTGTTGTCGCGACGGGTCTTCTCGCGCCTGGAATCGTCGTCCAGATGCAGCGGCGTGTCCCAACGGTCGGGGCCGATGTCGCCGCCGCCGCAAAAGCCGATGGCGTCGTCGACCACGATCAGCTTCTGGTGGTGACAGGCGCCGATGGGCAGCTTGCCGTCGAGCACAAACTTCACCTTGGTGCCGGCGAAAACCTTACGGTCCTCGAATGGGAAGAAGTGCTGGGTCGCGGCCACCGGCATGGCCGATTTCCAGCACAGCAGCCGCACATCGATGTCCGGGTTCTCCGCCAGCGCGATCAGGAAATTGCCGAAGCGGTCGCTGTCCGGCCCGGTGCAATCCGGCTGCGGGTGGAAGAGGGTCTGCGCCTCGAAAGCCCAGTTCAGCAGGTGAACGCTGTGCCTGGCGCGGCTCATAGCCTCTTTGGCCGCGTCGAAATAGGCCTGCATATCGATGAGCAGCGAGGCGCGGTCGGCGCTCGCCGTTCGCCAGCACGTGCGTCCATCCTGCAGCAGCACGACCGCGTCCTCGCCTGGCCAAGTGGCTTAATGCGCGGCCGCCGCCGCCGTTCCCATCAAAACAGACCGTGCAGAAGCCCGAGCCCGGTCCGGAAGCCCTGAACCCCTAGCGCGACCACCACGACCGCGACGACAATGAGCGCGTAGCCGGCCAGGATCAGCAGGCCGTCCCGGCGCGTCAACCCCATGGCGAAGACGCCGCACGCCATGGAAGGCACGAGATTGGCGAATGGGATCGGCAGGATCAGGACCACCGCGATCAGGGTGCAGGCCACCCCGACCAGCCGCGTGCCGGCGCGGCCGGTCAGAAAGGCCAGGCGCGGGCGGGTGAGCTTTTCGAACCGCTCCACCGACGGCAGCAAGCGGCGCAGCAGCTTGACCAGTTCCTCGCGCGTGACGGTCCGCTGCGACAGGGCCTTGGGCATCCACAGCCGCGGCCGGGCGAGCACCAGCTGCGGCGCGACCATCAGCAGCGGCAGGGCCAGCAGCATGGAGACGCCCGGCGGCATCGGCAGCAGGACCGGCAGGGTCAGCGCGAATAGCAGCGGACCCGGGCCGTCCGCGTCCTCCAGCCGCTCCATCAGTTCGCCGACGCTGATTTTCTCTTTTCGCATCCTCAGCAGCGGCTTCAGACTCGCCACCAAGGAATGCCCAGCCGGTTTCGCCACCCTCGCCATCAAGGCCTAACGGACGTCCGGGGCGATCGTTCAGGTCGTCATCGCATCGATCCGAACGAACTCAGCGGGGCCGTGCCCGGCTTCTATCGCCGCGTCGGGTTGGGGCTCTACCTACAACGCTCCATCAACGCCATGGCGCCGGCCGGGGCGCGCACCTT
>CALAEG010000064.1 GCA_937890965.1 uncultured Caulobacteraceae bacterium
GGCCGGGTGGGGATCGAACCCACGACCTCCCGATTAAAAGTCGGAGGCTCTACCGCTGAGCTACCGGCCCCAGGGAAAGGGCGCGGACCATAGTCGGGGGCTCATTTGGCGACAAGAGCGGGCGTGCAAGGCGGCTCCGCGCCCCGGCCCGAAGGCCGGGGCTGAAACCTGGGCTGGCCGCTTAGGGCATCAGCACCGAATCGACGACGTGGATCACGCCGTTGGACTGCATGACGTTGGCGATGGTGATCGTCGACATGCCGCCCTTGGCGTCGGTCAGGACCAGATGGCCCATACCGCCTTCGCTGACGGTCAGCGGCTCGCCTTCGACCGTGGTCAACATGGCCTTGCCGCCACCGGCGGCGATCATGCGCTTCAGATCGCTGGCGGTCAGGTGGCCGGGAACCACGTGATAGGTCAGGATCTTGGTCAGCATGTCCTTGTTTTCAGGCGCGACCAGGGTCTGGACCGTGCCCGGCGGCAACTTGTCGAAGGCTTCGTTGGTCGGGGCGAAGACGGTGAACGGACCAGGGCCTTCGAGGGTGTCGACCAGGCCGGCGGCCTTGACCGCGGCGACCAGGGTGGTGTGGTCCTTGGAGTTCAGAGCGTTCGCGACGATATTTTTCGACGAGGACATGGCGGCGCCGCCGACCATGGGATTGGCCGCCGCGGAGACAACGCCGACGCCGCCGGCCGCGCCGGCGCCGATCACAATGGCGGCCACGGCGATCAGCAGCCGCGATCTGGTGTTGGACATGTTCGGTTTCCTCTAGGGTTTGCGCCAGGTTGGCATCGGGTCATACGCAGGCGCTGTGCGAATGGATGACTCGCCGGCAAGACCCACACCCCAACCGTCATGGCCCGACTTGTTCGGGCCACCCATGATCACCGTGAAACGTGAGTGTTCATGGGTCCCCCGCATTCCGCGGCTACACCGCTCCAGCGGGGGATGACGATCATATTTTGGAAGGCGAAGAGAGGTTGGACCTCATCTTGCGAGCCTGAGGGTGGCAGGCGGTCCGGCCCAAGGCAAGCCAACCTATCGTGCTTTGCCATCGCCGGACCGGCCGTCGATCCTGAGAGTATGAACCAAGACATTTCAGGCGAATGGACCGGCGACCTCGACACCGGCTCGGTCAAGGTGACGCTGAACTTCAAGCTCGAACCCATCGGCGATGGCGGCACGGCGCTGCTCAGCACGCGGAGCTATGGCGAACTGGCCCTGCCGCTGGTCAGGCACGGCGCGCGCTGGCGGTTCGACGCGGCCATCGTCGACATCGCGCTCGAGCTACGTCCTGACGGCGAGCATCTGGTCGGCGACTGCCGCCACTTCAGCGCGAGCTATCCGATGAGCTTCGAGCGCGGACCACCGCAGACCCGGCCAAGGCCGCCGCGGCCCCAGACGCCGCAACCGCCCCTGCCCTACGCGACCGAGGCCATCGCGTTCGCGGGCGCCGACGGCTCGCGCCTGGTCGGAACCCTGACGCGGCCGGCCGGCCAGACGCCGCGCGGCGCGGTGGTGCTCTCCTCCTGGTTCGGGCGCGTCGATCGCGACCAGCGCGTGCTCGGGCATCGGCCCTTCGCCATCTGGGCCGACGCCATGACCCGGCGCGGCTTCGCCACTCTGCGTTACGACAAGCGTGGCGCGGGCGAGTCCACGGGCGACTTCAACCAGGCCTCCACCGGCGACTTCGCCGCCGACCTGGCCGAGGCCGTGGCCTTCCTGAAGCGCCAGCCGGGCATCGATCCCGGTCGCATCGGCCTGTTTGGGCACAGCGAGGGCGGTCACATCAGCGCCGACGTCGCCGCGGCCGATCCGACCATCGCCTTTTGTGTCCTGTTGACGCCCAGCGGCGTGCCCGAGGAGGCGATGTTCGACAGCGAGATGTTCCGCGGCGCCATGGCCGTCGGCGGTGTGCCGCTGCATCCGGAGGCGACCATCGCCCTGGCGCACGAACTGGCCGCCGCCGGCCGCGACGCGCCGACGCCCGAAGAGGGCGTGGCGCGCACCCGGGCGATCCTTCAACGCGAGGCCGCCGCCGGCCGCTTCGCCGCCGACCGGATCGAGCCGCGCGCCCGCATGGCCGCGTCGCCCTGGCGGCGCTACTGGTGGAATTATGAGCATACGAAGAGCCTGCGCGCCCTGACCTGCCCCACCCTGGCGGTGTTCGCCGGCCGCGACCTGCAGACCCCGCCCCACCATCACGCCCCGAACGTGGGCAAGGCCCTGGCCGGCAACCCGTTGGCCGAGATCGTCGAACTGCCCGACCTGAACCATTTCCTGCAGCCGGCGCGCACCGGAGCGGTGTCGGAGTATGGCGATATCGAACAGACGCTCGCGCCCAAAGTCATCGAGACGGTCTGCGACTGGATATCGAAGGTCGCCGAAGCTTAAGCGCGGGGCTGGTCAAGTCGCGCCGGCGCCGTTACCGCTAAGCCATGGCGCGGGAAACCACTCCGATACATCCGACCGTTCGCACCGAGCGCAAGGGCAATCGCCTGTCGGTGCTGATCGCGTGCGCCGCCACCTGCACCGTCATCCTGGCCGGCTTCACCCTTTGGGGCCTGCGCCACATCCTCACCCCGATCGCCCTGGCGGTCTTCCTGCTCTTTCTGGTCGACGGGCTGGCGCGGGCGATGTCCCGGCGCATACATGGCCTGCCGCGCGGGGTGGCGGCCGGCATAGCCTTGACCTTCATCGTCGTGGTCTTCGGCTCGGCGCTCTGGCTTGCGGCCGACAACGGCGCCAGCTTGGCCGCCCGCGCGCCGGACTATGAGCACCGTCTCAACTTCCTGCTCAACCAGGGCGCCGCCCGGCTGAACATCGCCCGCTCGATCACGCTGGAGGAGCTGATCCAGCAGGCCAATCCGGCGCGCTTCGTCGGCGCCGTGGCGTCGCGCCTGAGCGACTTCACCGAGAGCGCGGTCTTCGTGTTGATCTATCTGGGCTTCCTGCTCGCCTCGCGGCGGGGTTTCGACGCCAAGTGGCCGGAACTCTTTGTCGACATCCATCGGCGCAAGGAGGCGCGGCAGGTGTTCGAACGCATCCGCCTGGGCGTCGAGAGCTATATCTGGGTGCAGACGGTGGTCGGCGTCATCATCTCGGGCCTGTCGGCCATACTGATGGTGGCGACGGGCCTGCCGCACGTGGCCTTCTGGACCTTCATCATCTTTCTCGCCAACTACATCCCGGCCATCGGGGCGGCGATCGGCGTGCTGTTCCCGACCATCTTCGGCATGCTCGAATTCAACGACATCGTCCGTCCGCTGATCCTGCTGATCGGCATGGAGGCGGTGCATTTCGGGGTCAGCCACATCCTGCAGCCGCGCATGCAGGGCAAGCGGCTGAACCTCGACCCGGTGGTGGTGCTGTTCGCGCTGGCCTTCTGGAGCGTGGTGTGGGGCATTACCGGCGCCTTCCTGTCGACGCCGCTGACGGTGGTGGCCATGGCCATCCTGGCGGAGTTCAAATCCACCCGGCCGATCGCCGTGCTGCTCTCGGGCGACGGCAAGCCCTATGCCGACCTGGAACTGACCAAGGCCGAAAAAGCGGCGGTCAAGGCCCCCGCCTAGCCGGCGTCCGCCCGCGCGCGGACTTCGCGGCGCAGCGCATCGAGCCGCCCCTCGGCGATCGCCGAGCGCAAGGCGGCCATCAGGGTCTGGTAGAAGGCGATATTGTGCCAGGAGAGCAGGACCTGGCCGAGGATCTCGCCCGACTTCACCAGGTGGTGCAGATAGGCGCGGCTGTAGTCGCGGCTGGCCGGGCAGTCGATAGCGGCGTCCAGCGGGGCAGCGTCGTCGGCGAAACGGGCATTCTTCAGATTGACCGAGCCCTCCCAGGTCCAGGCCTGGCCGTGGCGTCCCGAGCGCGTCGGGATGACGCAGTCGAACATGTCGACCCCGCGCGCCACCGCCTCGACGATGTCGATGGGCTTGCCAACCCCCATCAGATAGCGCGGGCGCTCGGCCGGCAGCATGCCCACCGCATAATCAAGCACGCCGCACATGGCCGCGTGGTCCTCGCCGACCGCCAGGCCGCCGATGCCGTAGCCATCGAAGCCGATCTCGGTGAGCCGCTCGGCGCTCTCGCGACGCAAGCCCTCGAAGGTCGAGCCCTGCTGGATGCCGAACAGGGCCTGGGCGTCGCGGGTCCCGAAGGCCGTCTTGCAGCGCGCGGCCCAGCGGGCGGAGAGGCGCAGGGCCTCGGCCGCCCTCGCCTCTTCCACCGGCCAGGAGACGCATTCGTCCAGCTGCATGACGATGTCGGCGCCCAGCAGGTCGGCCTGGATCTCGATGGAGCGTTCCGGCGACAGCACGTGGCGCGAGCCGTCGATATGGCTCTGGAAGGTGACGGCCTCCTCGGCCACCTTGGCGATCTTGCTCAGCGACATGACCTGGAAGCCGCCGGAATCGGTCAGGATCGGGCGCTCCCAGCGCATGAACCGGTGCAGGCCGCCCAGCCGCGCCACCCGCTCGGCGGTGGGCCGCAGCATCAGGTGATAGGTGTTGCCGAGGATGATCTCGGAGCCTGTGCTGGCCACCTGATCGACGGTCAGCGCCTTGACCGTGCCGGCCGTGCCCAGGGGCATGAAGGCCGGCGTGTGGATCGGGCCGCGCGGGGTCTCGATCACGCCGGTGCGCGCGTCACCGTCCCTGGCCGAGATGCGAAACGGAAAGGCGCCCATCAGGCCGCGCGAAATAGCAGGCCGGCGTCGCCGTAGGAATAGAAGCGGTAGCCGTGCGCGATGGCGTGGGCGTAAACCCCGCGCATGGTCTCCAGGCCCGAGAAGGCTGCGACCAGCATGAACAGCGTCGATCTGGGCAGATGGAAGTTGGTCATCAACACCTCGACGGCGCGGAAGCGGTAGCCCGGGGTGATGAAGACCGCCGTCTCGCCCGCGAAGGGACGAACCACACCGTCGGCGTCCGTCGCGCTCTCCAGCAGGCGGAGCGCCGTGGTGCCGACCGCGACGATGCGGCCGCCGGCGGCCCGCGCCGCGTTCAGGGCCGCGGCGGTCGCGGCGGACACCTCGCCGTATTCAGGGTGCATATGGTGCTCGGCGACGTCCTCGGTCTTCACCGGCTGGAAGGTGCCGGCGCCGACGTGCAGAGTGACGAAATGCAGGCCGACGCCCCTGGCCTTCAGCGCCTCCAGCAGCGCCGGCGTGAAATGCAGGCCGGCGGTGGGCGCGGCGACCGAGCCATCCTCGCGGGCATAGATGGTCTGGTAGTCGCCGCGGTCCTGCTCATCCTCGGCCCGGCGCGCGGCGATATAGGGCGGCAGCGGCATGGCGCCCCGCTCGGCGATGGCGGCGTCGAGATCGGGGCCCGAGAGGTCGAAGGACAGGGTCACCTCGCCGCCCTCGCCCTTGGCCGTCACGGTGGCGTCGAGCACGCCAAGAAAACAGGCGCGATCGTCCCGCTCGCCGAAGCGCACCCGGTCGCCGACCTTCAGCCGCTTGCCCGGTTTCATGAAGGCGGTCCAGCGGTAGGGCGAGATCCGGCGGTGGAGCGTCGCTTCGACCGCGACCACTGATCCGTCCCGCTCGCGCGTCCCATTCAGCCGCGCCGGGATGACCCTGGTGTCGTTGAAGACGATGGCGTCGCCGGGGCGGAGCAAGGCGGGAAGATCGCTGACCAGGCGGTCATCGAGCTGGCTTGGCGGCGACACGACCAGCAGACGCGCCGCATCCCGCGGGACGGCCGGCCGTAGCGCAATCAGGCTTTCAGGCAGATCGAAGTCGAAGTCGCTCAGCCGCATCGATCGGCCCTGAGGGCGATGTCTCAGGCCTTCTCGTCCGCGGCCACCCGCGCGGAGACGATCTTGCCGGGGGTGCGCGGCGGCTCGCCCTTGGGCAGGGCGTCGACATGCTCCATGCCGTCGGTGACCTCGCCCCAGACGGTGTACTTGTTGTCGAGGAAGCTCGCATCGTCGAGGCAGATGAAGAACTGGCTGTTGGCCGAATGGGGATCGTTCGACCGCGCCATCGAGCAGACGCCGCGGGCGTGCGGTTCGTCGGAGAATTCGGACTTCAGGTCGGGCTTTTTCGAGCCGCCCATGCCTGTGCCCGTCGGGTCGCCGCCCTGGGCCATGAAGCCGCCGATGACGCGGTGGAAGACGACGCCGTCATAGAAACCCTCCCGCGCCAGTTCCTTGATCCGCGCCACGTGCTCGGGCGCCAGGTCGGGCCGAAGCGCTATGGTCACCGGCCCGCTCTCGAGGGTCAGGATGAGGGTGTTTTCGGGGTCGGCGGCCATCCAATGGCTCCTGGTCTCGCGTGGGTTCGGGGGCCTTCTAGCTGGCCGGACGCGCGGCTCCAAGCCTGACCGCGTGCAAGAGCCTTTCAAACCGCGCGATCAGCCTCTATCTTCCGAGTCCCTGTTCAACAGCTGAAAGGAGGTGGTCCAGTGTCTCACCATTGTCTCCAACTGCGGTCGCATAGCGTGACCTGGAGCCTCGATACTGGGGTTCGCGCCTGACAGCGCAGTTTGCCTGAAGGCACAAGGTCTCGCGACAGGCTGGGGTAACCCGGCAGGCCGCGGTCCGACGATGGAGGGGCCGTCCCAGCAATGGGGCGGCCCTTTACATTTTCACGTTCCTTCTCCCCTTGCGGGAGAAGGACATTTAAAAGGAAACGCAGTCGCCGTGGGTCATCAGCAGCACCGACTGCTGGTGGAAGCGTTTTTCGTAGGCCAGGCGGACGGCTTGCAGCTTGCCGTTGTCGTCCTTGTCGCCGGGCAGGACGATCATCACCAGCTTGGCCGGTTCACGGATCATCGAGCCGGCCGGCGGCGTCATGCGGCCCTCGGCGTCGATCACGGTCAGGCCTTCGGGAAAGCGCGGGCTGACCTCGCCGTCGAGGAACTGGGCGAAGTCGGCTTCCGAAACCCCGCCCGAGCCGTCCTCGGCCACCCGGCCGAAGACCAGCTCGGCCGTCGCCTTGCGGCCGCCATCCGGACAGGGAATGTCGGCGACCCGCTTCGGCTGCAGCAGAGAGCAACCGGCGAGCATGACCGTCAGGACCGCGCTAACTACCCAAACTCTGACGCGGTATCCTTGCATCCGCCTCGATCTCGATCCTCATGCGCGGGTCAATCAGCCCACAGATCAGACAGGTCGCGGCCGGGCGGATATCGGCCAGTACCTCGCCGAACACCGGCGCCACACGCCCCCAGTCGCTCGAATCAGGCAGATAGTAGCGCACACGAACCAGGTGCGTCAGCTTCCCGCCCGCCTGCGTCAATGCGTCCGCAATATTAACGAAACATTGACGCGCCTGGACAGCCACGTCCTCGTCGATGGTCATAGTCGAATAGTCGAAGCCGGTGCAGCCGGAAACGAACACCTCTGCGTGATCGGTGTGCTGAACAATCACCGCCCGCGAATAGCCCGCCTGGGCCTCGAAACTCGAGCCCGATCCGATCCGTTCGCGCTTCACGCCCCGCCCTCGCCCACCAGCTCGCGGCCGATGAGGAACCGGCGGATTTCATTGGTCCCGGCGCCGATATCGTACAGCTTGGCGTCGCGCAGCAGCCGCTCGACCGGATAGTCCTTGGTGTAGCCCGCCCCGCCCAGCGCCTGGATGGCCTCCAGCGTCGTGCGCACCGCGTTTTCCGAGGCCAGCAGGATGGCGCCCGCCGCGTCGAACCGGGTGGTGCGCCCGGCATCGCAGGCCCTGGCCACGGCATAGACATAGGCGCGGGCGGAATTGAGCGCGACATACATGTCGGCGATCTTGCCCTGCATCAGCTGGAAGGTGCCGATCGGGCGGCCGAACTGTTTGCGTTCGCGCACATAGGGCAGCACCGTGTCCAGGCAGGCCTGCATGATGCCCAGCGGCCCGCCGGCCAGCACGGTGCGCTCATAGTCGAGCCCGCTCATCAGCACGCCGGCGCCGCCGTTCTCAGGGCCGATGACGTTCTCCTCGGGCACCTCGCAGTCCTCGAACACCAGCTCGCCGGTGTCGGAGCCGCGCATGCCCAGCTTGTCCAGCTTCTGGGCGCGGGAAAAGCCGGCGAAGTCCTTTTCGATGATGAAGGCGGTGACGCCGCGGCTGTCGGCGCCGGGATCGGTCTTGGCATAGACCACCAGGGTGTCGGCGTGCGGGCCGTTGGTGATCCAGAACTTGGTCCCGTTCAGCACATAGCGGTCGCCGCGATGGTCAGCGCGCAGCGACATGGAGATGACGTCGGAGCCGGACCCCGCCTCGCTCATGGCCAGGGCGCCGACATGCTCGCCGCTGATCAGTTTCGGCAGATAGCGGCGCTTCTGCTCCGGGTTGCCCCAGCGGCGGATCTGGTTGACGCAGAGATTGGAGTGGGCGCCGTAGCTCAGGCCAACCGAGGCGGAAGCGCGGGAGACCTCCTCCATCGCCACGACATGTTCGAGATAGCCCAGGCCCAGGCCGCCCCACTCTTCCTCGACGGTGATGCCGTGCAGGCCGAGCGCGCCCATGGGTTCCCAGAGCTGGCGCGGAAACGCGTTTGAGCGGTCGATCTCGGCGGCCAGCGGCGCGATCTGGTCGGCGGCGAACCGCGCGGTGGTCTCGCGAATGGCGTCGGCGTTTTCGCCGAGGTCGAAATCAAGCGATGGGCCGGCATTGGGGATCATCCGCGTCCGTTAGCACGATGCGGCGCGCGCGTTTAGGGTCGGCGTCCGATGTCGCCGAACGCGAAAGGCCCGCCATGTATCTCGACCGCTTCAAGCTGACCGACCGGGTGGCCCTGGTCACCGGCGGGGCCAGCGGCATCGGCCTGGCCATTGTCGAGGCCCTGGCCGAGGCCGGCGCGGCCGTCACCATCGCCGATCTGGCTGAGGCCGCAATCGTGGCCGCGCGTCAGGGCCTGGCGGAGAAGGGCTTCTCCATGGACGGTGTGGTCATGGACGTCACCGACTCCCGGCGCGTCACCGAGGTCGCCGACGCGATGGCGCGCGACAAGGGCCGCATCGACATCCTGGTCAACAATGCCGGCATCGCCCGCAGCGAGATCGCGGCCGAGGATATGGAAGACGAGCGCTGGCTGAACGTGCTGGACGTCAATCTGAACGGGACCTTCTGGTGCGCGCGGGCCTTTGGCCGGCACATGCTGCGGGCCGGACGCGGCGCCGTGGTCAATATCGGCTCGATGAGCGGCCTGATCGTCAACCGGCCTCAAGGCCAGAGCCACTACAATGCGTCGAAGGCCGCGGTGCATCAGCTGACCCGGTCGCTGGCGGCCGAGTGGGCGCCGCGCGGGGTGCGGGTGAACGCCGTCGCGCCGACCTATATCCGCACGCCGATCAACGCCTTCGCCGATCCGAACGGCGAGATGTACCGCCGCTGGATCGACGGCACGCCGATGGGCCGGCTGGGCGAGCCCGAGGAGGTCGCCTCGGTCGCCCTCTTCCTCGCCTCCGACGCCGCCAGCCTGATGACCGGCGCCGTCGTGGTCGCCGACGGCGGCTATAGCTGCTGGTAGTCCAGCCCGGTCACTGCGGCTCTTCCTCGTCCAGCTCCTGGCGGTCCCACTGGCCGTCGAAGTCGGGCATCAGGGCCAAAAGCGCGAAGAAGCCGATCAGGAAAAGGCCCAGGCCGAACAGGTTGGGGGGCGGCTCCGCCGGCCGCTCGGCCAGCACCCGCAGCCGCTGCTCCGACGGCAGGGTCCAGCCCACCGGCATGGCGCCCGTCGTCCCGCAGCGGATGGTGTCGCCGTTCGCATCCTGGCAGGTCGGCCCCGCAATCGCCGCCGGCGCGGCGAACAGGGTGGCGATGGCGATCAGGGCCAGCAATGTCGAGCGCATGGCGTCAGGTCCCATGGGGCGGCTCTTGCGTCCCATATAACCCCTACGCAGGCTGAAGCGGCGCGGATCACGCGCCTGTTCACTCAAAGATGATCGCCGCTGCAACCCGAACCGGTGGAGGGCCTGAACGCGGGGCCTAGCCCTGATCGCTGTCGCCGCCGAGCCGCTCCACCAGGAAATAGGCGGCGCTGCCGACGCAGACGATGCCGAGAAAGCCCAGGGCGAAGCCGAGGATGGGCGAACCGATCAGTCCGCCGGACGGCCTGGAGACAAAGGCCCAGTAGAGGCCGCCGGCGAACAGGGCCAGTCCGATCAGGCCGAGGATGACCAGGGGCCCGATGCCGGCGCGTTCGGGCTCGTCGCGGGTCTGGTCGAAAATGGAGCGCACCGAGGCCCGCGCCGCCTCCGCCGCCTCGGCGCGCGCCGGTTCGGCCAAGGTCGGCGTCACCGGAAAGGGCTCAGGCTCGTTGGCGGCAGCCTCCTCCGGCAATATGGCCCTCAGCCGCGCAGTGACCGAGGCCGCGGCCCGTTCGCTTGGCGATGGCGAGTCCTCGACCCTGATGCCCAGTTGGCTGCCGATCCCGCCGACGGACGCGCCGCTGAGGCTGCTCTTCAGCTCGGTCTGCCGCACGCGCGGCACGGCCGCGCCGACGTCCAGGTCCATCATCGGCTGCAGGATCGCCGAGGGCGCGGCCACGAAACCATCCTCGGGGGTGAGAAACAGCGCCTTTTCCGTCGCGCGGCGGCGCACCAGGGCGTCGATGACGATGCGTTCGCCCTCGAATTCGGCCTTGCGCCACATCTCCATGGCGCAGCCGGCCTGCAGCAACGCGCCTTCGTTGATGCGGCGAAGCACCGAGGAATGCCGGAACGCCTCCACCCCGATGTTGGAAACGAACGAGGCCAGCGCGTCGAACTGGTTCTGGGTCAGCGGTGTATAGGTCAGGTCGTTGATGGCCGCCTGCACCTCGATCAGGTCGTAGGCCAGCAGGGCTTCGGCGTCGGCCTCGGTCACTTCCGCGCCCCCGCGGGCCGAGCGGGTATGGCCGTAGCCGATGGTCCAGCGGCCGTCGTCCAGCTGGGCCGCGGCCAGGCGCAGGCCTTCGAACCGCTTGATCAGCGCAATCGCGGCGGGGGAAGCCCGGTGGCGCGGCGTCATTCGCCCTCTTGACCCAGTTTGAGACAGACGCGGAGTCGTCGTCGTCGTTACCGGCAAGGCCTGGGCCGCAAAAGCGCTTTCAGGCGAAGTGGGAACCGGTTCGCCGTTAGAAAGCGCGACAACGAAAAGTCCTAGGGCGCCGCTCCGATCCTATCGGAGCGAATAGCGCTCTAGTGATGGATAAGGACCAGCGTCGCCAGGCTCAAGAAGCTGAAATATCCCACACAATCGGTCACCGTGGTCAGGAAGACGACAGACGAGGCGGCGGGGTCGAAACCCATCCGATCCAGGCCCAGCGGGATCAGGATTCCGGCCAGGGCGGCGGCGAACAGGTTGATGATCATGGCCGCCCCGGCGATCAAGGCCATCAGCGGATCGTGGAACCAGACGAAGGTCACCCCGCCCATGACCACGAAGAAGGCCATGCCGTTCAACAAGCCAACCGCCAGCTCGCGCCAGATGGTCGCCAGCACATTGGTGGCGTTCAGCTCCTTGGTGGCGATGGCGCGCACGGCCACGGTCAGGGTCTGGGTGCCGGCATTGCCGCCCATGGAGGCGGCGATCGGGTTGAGCACCGCAAGCGCCGCGAACTTCTCGATCGAGCCCTGAAAGATCGCGATGACGCTGGAGGCCAGGATGGCGGTGCCCAGATTGATGAACAGCCACCAGAACCTCGCCCGGGTGACGCCGAACACCGTGGCGCCAAGCTCGGTGTCCGACACGCCGGCCAGGGCCAGCATGTCCTCGTCGCTTTCCTCGCGGATGACGCCGACGATGTCGTCGACGGTGATCTGGCCAACCAGTCGCCCGCCGGGCTCGATCACCGGGGCCGAGATCAGGTGGTACTTGTCGAAGATGTAGGCGACCTCCTCCTGGTCCATGTCGGCCGGGATTTCGGTGACCGATTCCATGATGTCCGAGAGCAGCGCATCGGGACGGCTTTTTAAGAGCCGGCTGACCGGGGCCGCGCCCACCGGCCGGTTGGCGGGGTCGACCACATAGACGTCGAAAAAGAGGTCCGGCAGGTCTTCGGCGGCCTGGCGCACGTGGTCGATGGTCTGGCCGACGGTCCAGAACTGTGGCGCGGCCAGCACCTCGCGCTGCATCAGCCGCCCGGCGGTCTCGTCGTCATAGGCCAGGGAGTGTTCGATGCCGGCCCGATCGACGTCGGACATCTGCGCCAGCACCTGGCCGCGCACGTCGGCCTCCAGGTCGTCGACCACGTCGGCGGCGTCGTCGGAATCCATCTCGCCGATCGCTGCGGCCAGCACGCCGGGCGCCACGTGCTCGAGAATGTCTTCGCGCAGCGCCCCGTCGAGCTCCGACAGCACCTCGGCCAGCACATCGGGCGCGAGTAGCGGCACCAGGGCCTCGCGATAGTCGCCGGAGAGGAAGCCCATCAGGTCGGCGATGTCCGCCGGATGCAGGGCGTCCATCAACTCGCCGAGCCGCTTGGAATCGGCGCGCTCGGCGGCGTCCACCACCATTTCGACGAAGGCGGGGTTCAGCGCATAGTCGTCGCGGAGCGCCAGGTCTTCGAGATCTTCGGTCGAGGTCGCGACCTTGAGGTCGTCGTCAGCTCGCGCCATTTGAAGACCTCCCCGTTCAGTCCGCCTCGGCGTGCTCTGTTGACCCAAATCTCACTGGTGCGGTCGAGAAGACTCGAACTTCCACGGGTTGCCCCACAGCGACCTCAACGCTGCGCGTCTACCAATTCCGCCACGACCGCGACCAGCGAGGCCGGCGGGTTAGCAAATGCATTGCGCTTTGGGAAGCAGAGGCCGGAATGCCCGCGACTTTCCGCAGCGGGCCGCGGCCGTCGACGCGGGCGCTCCGGCGTGATAATCCCGCGTCGGGCGAACAGTCGGGTTCGCGGGCCCAGCCGGATCGATCCGGGCCGCCCTGCCACTGCTCACCAGGACCGTATGCCAGGATCGTATGCATGAGCGCGATTACGAGCTTTTTTCGTCGGGCGCTGCTTTTCCTGCCCTTCACCCTGCCCCTGTGGCTGGCCCCCAGCCTGCCGACGCTCGGCCTGAACCAGGCTGTGCGGACCCTGCTCTACATGGCCGCGGCCTTCGCCATTCCGGTGACCATGGACCTGATCGGCGGCTCGGCCAGGCGTGAGGCCTTCGCCGATCGCGCGGCGGAAAAGCCGCGCGTCGAATACGGCCTCCTGCCCCGGCTGCTGGCCTTCAAGTTCATCTTCATCGAAGGCCTGATGCTCTACTATGTCTGGAAGCGGCACGCGGTCGGCGCCGACGTGGTGATTCTGGCCATGCTGGTCGGCCTCTACTACGGCGCGGTCGGGATCGCGGTGGCGCACGAGTTGATGCACCGCCAGTCGCGGCTCGACCGCTGGCTGGGCGACCTCCTGCTTTGCACGGTCACCTATCCGCACTTTTCCATCGAGCACGTCTATGGCCACCACATCCGCGTCGCCACGCCGGAGGATCCGGCCAGCGCGCGGTTGAACGAAACCCTCTATGCCTTCATCCCGCGCAGCATCGTCGGCGGCCTGCGCGGCGCCTGGGGCATCGAGGTCCGCCGGCTGAAAGCGCGCGGCCAGGGCTGGTTTTCCATCCAGAACCGCATGCTGGGCTACCTGGTCATCGTCTCGGCCTGGTACCTGGCGGCGTGGCTGTTCGTCGGCGTCTATGGCCTGGCCGCCGTCGCCATCCAGAGCGCCGTGGCCATCTTCTCGGTCGAGACCATCAACTACCTCCAGCACTATGGCCTGCAGCGGAAGGAGATTTCGCCCGGCCGCTATGAGCGCCCCGATGTGCAGCACTGCTGGAACTGGGAGACGCGGTTTTCCGGCCTCTATTTCCTCAATCTCGGCCGCCATTCCGAGCATCACCGTTCGGCCAATCGCCGCTTCGACGCGCTCCGCGTGCTCGACGGCCAGCCCCGCCTGCCCGGCGGCCTGATGCCCATGTACCTGGCCGCCATGCTGCCGCCGCTGTGGTTCGCGATCATGAATCCGAGGGTCGAGGCGATCCGCGCCAGTCGTCCCGTCGCGGCCACCGTGGCCGAGGCGAAGTCCCCGTCCAAAATGCGCCGGCGCGAACAGTTTCAGGCCACCTTCGACCGCTGGGGCGGCTATCTGATGGCCGGCATGATCGTGGCGCTTGGCCTGGTCAGCTCGCGGTTCGGCTTCCAAAATTCGGTGCTGTTCGGCATCGCCGTCGCCATCGCCCTGATCGCCTTCCGCGAGACCTTCGTGCTCATCCCCATGGCGACCCAGGTCGAGTGACGGCCGCCGCCGACGATTTCGCCCGCCTCCAGCGCGACGTCGCCGACAGTTTCGTCATTTGCGCCTCCGGTCGTATCGAAGCCGGATCGATCCTCGCGTCCGGCCCACGGCGAGCGGCGACGACGCCGGATCGCTCGGCAGGCCCGCGTCTCTATTTCGCCGGCGGCGCGGTCGGAAACATCCTCCGTTTGCGCCATGACGTGTCCGAGCCTGTCGCCGAGCGCGTGCAGACCCTCGCCGCCGCCGCCCTGCCGTGGAGCGATCCCGACACGCCGCCGGCCTGCCTGAACCCGTTCGTGGCGCTGCTGTCGCGGGACGCGCCGGTCGAGGTTGACGGCCCGGAGATCGTTTTCCGGCTGCCGAACGGTCTCGACGACAAGTCCGGCGCCACGCTGGTGCGGTCCGACACCGCCGAGGGCGAGCGCCTGCTGGCCCGGCTGGCGCGCGAAGGCCTGCCCAAATCGCTGATCCACGCCGGTTTCCTCGGCCTCGGCGACTTCTGGTGGCCCTGGTGCGTGGCCATGGAGGGCCACGAGATCGCCGCCATGGCTTTCACACCCCGCCTTGGCGAGACCGGCGCGGAGATCGGTGTCTTCACCTTCCCGGCCTTCCGCAGCCAGGGCTTCGCCGCCGCCGCCACCGCCGGCTGGTCGTCGCTGCCCAGCCTCGCAGGCCGCGCGCTGATCTACTCAACCCGCCTGACCAACCGATCCTCCCGCCGCGTCGCCGAACGGCTGGGCCTGCACCCCATCGGTGCGAGAGTGCGCATCAACGACCGTTAGCCCGGCAGCCAGACGCGCTATAACCCCAGCGAACCGAGGGGGAACAGCATGCATCAGCGGATCGCGGCGATCATCGGCCTGTTAGTCGCTGTCGCCCTGAGTTCGGCCGTGGAAGCTACCGCCATGCCGACGTCCATGAAGGGCGACCCCATGGTGGTTACCGACTCGGGCGCTGTGCTCGGAACCCGCAGCGGAATGGTCGATACCTTCAGGGGCATTCCTTTCGCCGCCGCGCCGGTCGGGCCGTTACGCTGGAAGCCGCCGCAGCCCGTCACCCGCTGGGTTGGGGTGCGGAATTCGAACGCCTATGGCCCCGCCTGCCCGCAAGTCGTCGATCCCGGCGGTCGGCCGAACGGCGGCGGCTATGCCGGGCCGACCTCGGAGGATTGCCTGAACCTGAACGTCTTCGCGCCCGTCGGCGCCCGCAAGGCGCCGGTGATGGTGTGGATCTTCGGCGGCGGCAACACCGCGGGGGGCAACTCCATCGCGCCGAACGACGGCACGGCCTTCGCGCGCGATGGGGTGATCCTGGTTTCGGTCAACTATCGGCTGGGTGCGCTTGGCTTCTTCGCCCATCCGGCCCTGACCAGGGCGGCGGGCGCGACCGAACCCCTGGGCTCCTACGGGACCATGGACCAGATCGCGGCGCTGAAATGGGTCCGGCGCAATATCGCGGCGTTCGGCGGCGACCCGGACAATGTGACCATCTTCGGCGAGTCCGCCGGCGGTTGGGACACGCTGACCCTGATGACCACGCCGGCGGCGCGCGGCCTTTTCGCCAAGGCCACCGTCCAGTCCGGCGGCGGCTGGAGCGCGCCGGTGAGCCTGGCGGCGGCGGAGGCCGACGGCGTTGCGCTGGCCAAGACCCTGGGCCTGCCGGACGACGCCAGCGCCGATCAGCTGCGCGCCCTGCCCACCCAGGCCCTGGTCGCCGCGCATGGCCGCTTCAACCCGATCGTCGACGGCCGGCTGATCACCGAAAACGCCACGGAAGGATTCGCCCGCGGCGACGAGGCGCGCGTGCCGCTGATCATCGGCTCGAACAGCTGGGAGGCCTCGCTGCTGCCGCCCAGCGGCTATGCCGCCTATCTGGCGGCCGCCTCAGCCCAAACCAAGACCGCCTATGCCGCCGAGGCGCCCGACGACGCCAGGCTGGCCCAGGCCATGTTCACCGACAGCGCCATGGGCGCGCCGGCGCGCTGGATCGCGGCCCGGCAATCGGCCAAGGCGCCGGCCTGGCTCTATTATTTCTCCTATGTGCGGGTGGTCCGGCGCGGCAAGATCCCGGGGGCCAACCACACCTCGGAAAACCCCTATGTCTTCGACAGCCAGATGGGCATTCCCAACTATGCCGCCGAGATCGTCGACGACGACCGCGCGCTCGCCGCGACCATGCACTCCTGCTGGGTCGCCTTCGCCAAGACCGGCGCCCCGACCTGCACGGGCGCGCCGGCCTGGCCGGCCTATGCGCCGGGCAGCGACCGGCTGATGGAGTTCGGCCTCACCACCGGCATGCGCGAGCACTTCCGCAAACCCCAGCTCGACGCCCAGGACCGGGCGGCCGCCAAGACGCTGGGCGGCGAATGATCGCCGGCGCAAAGACCGAAACGGAGACCAGGTCATGAGCTTTGACACCCCGCTCACCCTGAGCGGCCCCTTACGCCAGCCGCGGCAGATGCTGGCGGACCAGGAATATGGCGGCCACACCTCGATCCACGACGACGCCACGGCCGAGCGGCTGGGCCTGCGCGCCGGCCCGATCGAGGGGCCGACCCATTTCAGCCTGTTCCCGCCCCTCTTGGAAAAGATCTGGGGTCGGGCCTGGTTCGAGCGCGGCTGCATCTCGTCGCACTATCTCAACATGGTGGTCGAGGGTGAGGCTGTGCGCGCCTTCGCCGACATCCCGCCCGAGGGCGCCACATCGACGCGGGTCTGGGCGGAAAAGGAAGACGGCACCCCCGTGCTGGAGGCCAGCGCCAGCATTGGTCCGGGAGAGACCCTGCTCGACCAGCGGATGCGAGCTTTAAGGCCGCCCGAGCGTCTGCTGATCCTTGCGGACCTGAAGGTCGGCATGACGGGCGCGGTCGACGAGGTGGTCCGGATGGACGCCGACCAGCACATGGGCAATCTGTACCCCTTCAGCCTCAACCAGAAGCTGGCGGCGATCACCGAGACCTCGCCCTGGTATTCGGATGCCGCCGCCTCGCCCTGGGGCCGGGCCATCATCCCGCTCGAAATGGTCAGCGTGCTGGCGGAATATTCCAGCGGCGCGGCCAGGTTTCCGGTCAAGGGCCCGGCTGTGGGCCTGTTCGCCGACCAGGAAATCCGCATGATCGACGGCCCGCTATTCGTGGCTGAGGACTATCTGATCCGCCGTGAGATCGTCGCCATCGCCGAAAGCCGACGCACCGAGTCCTACTGGGTGCGCAGCCGCATCTATGACGCGACGGGCGCGGTCCAGAAGGCGGAGATGCTGCTCAACCACGCCACGCTGAAGGACTCCTATGCCGGCTACGCCGCTGCGCCCGCCGGCTGAGACGCGCGGCGGAACCTCACGACACCTGCGCGCGGATCTCGGAGCGAGCCTGGTACAGCGCCCAGAACTTGTCCGCGATCTTCGAGGGCTCGATACCGCCCTCGGGGGCCCAGGCGGTGCCCTTGACCGCGCCGGCGACCATGACCTGGCCGACATAGACGCCCTCGCCCGCGAGCTGCGCCGAGAGCAGGCCGACCAGCTTGTCCTTGGCCGCGTTGGCCAGCCCGACCCCCATGGCCTTCATGCCGACGCACATGCCATCGACCTGCGGATCAACCAGGCCGAAGGCGCCATTGGTGACCAGCAGGGCGCCGTCCCCCGCACTCTTGATATCTGGTAGCGCCTCCCGGACGGCGGCGAGCAGCCCGACCACGCCGATGTCGAAGACACCCCCGACCACCGCCGGCTCGACAGCCAGCAGATCGCCCGCCTCGGCGCCGCCATAGGCGTTCCAGTGAACAACAGTGATCGGACCGAACGCGCCGCGCGCCTTGCCGATCGCCGTGCGGATCGCCGCGGGGTCGGCCGCGTCGGCCGTAAACGCGGCCGCGGCGACGCCCTTTGCCTTCAGCGCCTCGACGCCGGCGTCAAGCCGCGCCTGGCTTCGCGCCACCAGCGCGACCGAGTAGCCCTCCGCGCCGAATTTGTCGGCCATGGCGGTGGAGATGCCAGGGCCGAACCCTACGATGACGATGGTCTTTGACATGATCTCTCCGGGTGTCACGCGTGTCCCCGGATTCAGTCGCGCCGACACCGCGCCAAGGTCAAGCGCGGCAGAGCGCGCGATCCGCGCGCCGTGAACGCCCATCTTGGTCGCTAGGCCGTGCGTTTAGCCTGATCGGTCAGGTCGAGGCACCTGGCCAGGAGCCAGTCAGCGTCGACCGGCGTCAGCCCGGAGAGGCTTTCGGACAGTTCCTGCAGACAGATGCGCAACTGGTAGCACAGCATCCTGCGCGCCCAATCCTCGTCGCCCAGGTGTCGGTTTGAGAGCAGCGAACGGACCGGCTGGAGGCGCGCCTCAGAACAGGTTCGCCTGATCATAGGCCGCATCGCCGATCATGGCGCGGTCCCAGTCGATGATCGCGGTGACAGCGCGGCCATCCGAGATGAGATTGGCCGAACCGAAATCGCCATGGATCAGGCCTCGACCAGGCGGATCGGCTGGCGCGAGCCGCTCGACCGCTTGGATCGCCGCCTCGAGGCAACGCCTCAGGGTCCGGTCCCCGATCAGGTCCCAATCGCAGAAGTCCGGCGCCGACACCCGCAACAGATAGCCGCCCCAGGTCTGGCAGGGCGCCCGGCCTCGCGCATCAAACGCGCCGAAGCCGATCGTCGCGCTGGTGTCGGTTCGATCTAGAGCGGCCAGCACGTCGAGAATCCGCGCAGAGAGTGTCGCGAGATTGCCGTCAACATCGCTTACCCGCACGCCGCTCGCGCGCCGGGAAATGCAGATCGAGACATCGCCCGAGGTATCGACGCAAATGACTTCGGGAATGGGCAAGGCGGTGGACGAAAAGGCGCGCCAGGCGAAGGCGTCCTTGTTGAACCCATCGGGAGAGCGGCCGACGCGCACGACATACGGCTCCCCGTCCCGCCAGAACCCGTAGGCCTGCGATACAAGGCCCTCCGGAAGTTGTTCGAACCGCGACACCGCCCCGATCTTCCGCTCGACCAGCTTCTGGATGCCCGATGTCGAAAGTTTCGTCTTCACCCTGTTCTCCGCGCGCGGACCCGGTGACGCATCTACGCTCCGACGCTAAGGTCGTGCATCGCGCGCCATGCCGACGAGCGCCGACGAGAGTTCCGGCGCGGTGGTCTGGGGGTCTTCCGCCGTTGCGCAGATAATGGCCGCTTCCATGACCGCGCCCATCAGGAGATGCGCCATCAGTCGCTGTGGGCTTCGCGCTCAGTAGTACGGGCTCTGATAGGCCTTGATGATCTGCATCTCGAGCATGAAGTGATTGTTCTCGATGCGGGTGTGGCCGATGTGCGGATAGGCCTGGCCTCGGACGAAGGTGGTCAGGCAATCGGTGCGGGCGGTGCTGCCCCAGTTGACTTCTTCCTGGACGAGCACCCGACCGCCGGCCTTTTCGATCACCGCGTGCACGGCCTGGGACGAGACCGAATGGGCGCGTCCCTCCGCGTTCGGATTCTCCGCGTCGACCCCGTTCGCCGCGTTGGAGTGATGGAGAAAGGCGACGCCGCCGGCGCTCAGCTTGCGAACGAGTTGTTCGCAATAGGCCGTCATCACGTCCATTTCAGCGTGCACGAGCGAGTCGAAGGAAAAGACGAAATCGATCGTATCGTCGGCGATCATGGCGAGGGACAGGCCGTCGTTCTGGATGAAATGCGCGTGGTCATAGGCGGAGAACCGCTGCACGCAGCGCTGGATGCATTTCGGATTGAGATCGACCCCGTAGAGTTCTTCGCTCTGCCGCAGCAGAAACTGCGTCCAGCGGCCCATGCCGGGCGCGATCTCGAGCACCCGGCGCGCCGGCAGCCAGCGCGCGATGCGCGGGAAGATGGCCCCGTACCACTGGGCGCGCGGGCCGCCCCAGCCGGCGCTCCACTCGTCGCCGCTTTCCGGCCACGGGTGTTCGTCGTTCCAGCGGACCCTGTTCCATTCAAGCTCGGGCATGGGCGCGTCCTTTTCGACCAGGCAGCCTTGTCGGCCCCCTCATCGGTGGAGGAACGATCCGCCGCAAGTGCGAATTTTAAGGCTTAGCCGCCGGCCATGAAGTCGTAGACGTTGGCAGGGCCGGTGACGGTGATGGCGATCTTGTCGTCGCTGATCTGGATTTCACCGCGGGCGACGGGGTGGTTGTTGGCCAGGATCCAGACCTCGTCTGTGGCCTTGGCGTCCAGCGGGATCACCGCTCCGCGACCCATGCGCAGCAGCTGCTGCATGGGCAGCACCGAGCGGCCCAGCACCACCGAAATCTCCACATTGACCGAACTGACCTGGTTCAAAAGCCTGCACCCCGCGCGCCAGCCATTGCATGAGCGGCGCTTGCGGCCACATTGCAGTCATCATGCTTGACCGGTCGTTAAGCGGCAAAGCTTTGCCTCCCTTATTCCACCGCGCGGATGCGGCTCCAGCCGGCTGGGCGGTTTCGCCCGGCCGCGTCGGGTACGAGGCGGCCGTGGCGGCCATGGAGGCGCGCGCCGAGACGATAGCCGCGGGCCGAGCCGGTGAGCTGGTCTGGCTGCTCGAGCATCCGCCGCTCTACACCGCCGGGGTCTCGGCCAAGCCGGCCGACCTGCTCGCGCCCGACCGGTTTCCGGTGTTCAAGAGCTCGCGCGGCGGCCAGTTCACCTATCACGGCCCCGGCCAGCGGGTGGCCTATGTGATGCTGGACCTGAGCGCTCGAAAGAAGGACGTGCGCGCCTTCGTCGCCGCCCTGGAGGCCTGGGTGATCGGCGCCCTGGGCGAATTCAACGTCGAGGGACAGGTGCGCAAGGGTCGCGTCGGGGTCTGGGTCGAGCACGGTGCGCCGAAGCGCGAGGACAAGATCGCCGCCATCGGCGTACGCCTGCGCCGCTGGGTCTCCTTCCACGGCGTCAGCCTGAACGTCGAGCCGGACCTGGAGCATTTCACCGGCATCGTGCCCTGCGGCGTCACCGACCACGGCGTCACCAGCCTGGTCGGCCTCGGCCTGCCGCTGAGTCTGGCCGAGGCCGACGCGGCGCTGAAGACCAGCTTCGAGCGCGTGTTCGGCGCGACCGAAGGGGCGGCGCCGCCGATCTAGCAAAGCCGCCCTGGATCGCGCTCGGACCCAGGCTCCTCCGCGGTCTTGGCGGTTTGGCGGCGTTGACCCTAACATTCCTGGCCGGTCGACGAAGCGGCGGCCGGCGCGCGTCCAGCGACCTGGAAGACTGACCGATGACGATGCAACTGGGCGCCGGCGCTCTTGCCTTCGCCGGCGAATTGGAAGCTTGCGGCGACGTCGCAGGTGTCGCGGCCCTCTTCGAGGCCGCGGCCGCGACGGTGGGCATGAGCGCCTCGGCCTGCGGCATGGTCTCGGGCCCCAAGGCGCTCAGCGCCGAGCCGTTTCACTTCATCAACTGGCCGGCCGACTGGCTGCTTCTCTATCAGGAGCGAGGGTTTCTGCGCATCGACGCGGCGCCGCGATGGGCGATGGTGTCAGGAGCGCCGGTCGCCTGGAGCGAGCTGATGCCGACGCTGCCGCGCAACGACCCCGGCCGGATCGTGCACGCCGAGGTCGCCAAGTGGGGCTTTCGCGAGGGCTATGTGACACCGGTCCGCTCGCGAGAGGGTCATCTGGGCCTGGTCAGCGTGGCCGGGCCCAGGCGCGCCTTGGCCCCGGCGGAGAAGCTCTATCTGCAGGCGGTCTCATCGGCGACCCTGCACAGGGCCCAGGCTCTGACCCCCGATAGGCAGACCTCGGACAACGACGCCTTCACCCTGCGGGAGCGCGAATCCATCGCCCTGTTGTCTCAGGGTTTCACCGATCGCGAGATCGCCAAGGTGCTGGGAATCTCCGCCCTGACCGTGCACAGCCATGTCTATAACGCCCGGGCCAAGGTCGGCGCTCGGTCCCGCGCGCACCTGGTCGCCATCGCCGGCGGCGCGGCCTTGCCCAAGACCTGATTCCCCGACGTGGCGGCGCGGTGATTCGTTCAGGCGGAGGCGGGCCGTAAGGGGTTGGGGCCGTAGCGATTGGCGCCCTGTTCGCTGTCCATGACCCCAAGCTCGATCGCCGCCCAGATCAGGACCAGCATGAGCAGGAAGTCGAGGAAGCCGGCCGGATGCGGCCAGACCACGGCGACGGCGAACAGGATCAGCGCCGCCCACCAACCGGAGCGGCCGCGATCGTGCAGCCGCTTGGAGACCACGCAGACGCCGCCATAGAGGACCGCCGGATAGACGATCAGCCCGGTCAGCCAATGGCCAACCGGGCCGACCAGCGCCTCATAGAGCGCCGTGATCGCGATCAGCACCGCCGACCCGATCAGAAAAGGCGTGCGCGGGAGCCTCCCGTCCGCGGACAGGAAGAGCTCCCGCCAGTCGATCTGGCCGCCGTTCATGCCTGTCTGACCTGGTCCGTTGAAACTGGACGAAGTCTAGGGCCGGAAGCGGCTGGCCGGAAGGGCCTCAGGCCGCTGGCGCCGCGACGACCGGTTCGCCGATCCCCTTCGGCGAGGGGCCGAAGCGGTTGGGGCCCTGCGTCCCGTCGAGGAAGCCAAGCTCCACCAGCAGCCAGATGCCGCCGATCAGCGGGATAAGGCCGATCGCCAGGAACCAGGCGGACTTGTCACGGTCGTGGCAACGCTTCGCGCCCAGCGCCAGGCTGATGTAGATATCGACGATATAGATGATCCCGAACAGAGCCATGAAGATCGGATTGGGCGTGCCTTGCGACAAGCCCGACATCGGTGTGAGCACCGAAATCACCACCCCGACCACGACGCCGACACCGATGGCCGCAAGCCACCAATGCAGGCGCCGGATACGGCCCTGAAAGCTGAACAACAGATGCATAATGTCCATTGGTATTCCCCCCTGATAGACACGGATAACGACGCTATCTCTTTCTTAAGCGTTCGGCCAGTCTCGAGTGGCGGCACTGGAAAGGCTCATTAAAAAGGACCATAATGGGCCTATGACCGACACCTCCATCACCCACGCCCGCTCGGCCTCCGGTTTCGACCTGGCGCCGCCTTCGCCCGACGAACTGAAGCGGCTTGAGGCCGACCTGACGCCGGAAGAGGCCGAGGTTTTGCTGCATCACGGTACCGAGGCGCCCTTCTGCGGCGGCCTGCTCAACAACAAGACCGACGGCGTCTATTGCTGCCGGCTGTGCGGGCTGCCGCTGTTCCGCGCCCAGACCAAGTTCGAGAGCGGCACCGGCTGGCCCAGCTTCTATGCGCCGATCGACGAGGCGCATGTGCGGGCCATCAAGGATGTCAGCTACGGCATGGTGCGCATCGAGACCCGCTGCGCCCGCTGCGACAGCCACCAGGGCCACGTCTTCCCCGACGGCCCGCCGCCGACCCGACAGCGCTACTGCATCAATTCGGTGTCGCTGAGCTTCGTCGCCGATGGCGACAAGCTGCCCGATCCCCTGCATCGCGGCGACCACCTCTAAGCCCTCTAGAAACCGACATTCAGGCTGAACTTGAGGCTCTGGTCGCGCGCGTGCGCACCGGCCAGGCCGTCATAGTCGAGCGCCAGCCGCGCGCGGCGTGAGACCTGCACGCCCAGATCGATATCGGCGACGACGGCGTTCCCGGCGATCGGCGCGCCGGCGATCTCGAAGGCCGAACCGCCGGACGCGAAGGCGAGCTGCTCACGCGGGGTGACGTCGCCGTAGGCGCCGCGCCAAGCCACCGCGCCGCGCAGGCTGACGAGCGCGCCTTGGACCGTCGTCTGCGCCTGGCCGCGCAGGCCGACGGTGGCGAAGGTGGTCCCACTGTCGCCGCCGGCGCTCTTCAGGGCCGCGGCGCCGCCGGTCTCGCTGAAACCGTCGCCGTGCAGATTGACATAGGCCAGGCCGACAAAGGGCTCGATCGAGCGGGCCGCGCCGCCCATGGGCAGGCCGAGTTCGCCGAACACCTGCGCCACGCCGGCGGCTTGGGCGGCCTTGTCCGCATCGGCGAAGCCGGCGAACCCGACGGCGCGCGTCGTGGAGAGGTTGCGCCAGCTATAGGCCGCGCCGAACGCGGCCTTCAGCGGCCCGGCCCGCACGCCGCCATAGGCGCCGACATGATAGTCGTCACTGTCGCCCGACGAAGAGCGCGCGCCGATGCTGAACCGGGTCTGGCTGTAGCCGCCCAGGACGCCGAGGCGCCAGGCCTCGCCCGCCGGCGTGTCGGCGCCGATCAGGAAACCATCGACTGTCCGCGACAGGCCCGCGGCGTTTCCGTCGCCATCGGCGTTGCCCTGGGCGGCGAAGACCTGACCCCAGATCCCATGACCGTCGCCGGGCCACTGCAGCCGGCCGAGCGCTGCGTCGCGGACGAAGCGGCTGTCCTCGGTCTCGACGCCGCGTACCGAGGCGTGGACCTCGCCGGAGAGGGCGTTGAACGCGCCAGGCGCGCTGGCCAGGTCGGGCAGGTTGGCGATGGCGTCGTAGACGGCGGCGCCCTGGCCCAGGCTCTCGGCCCCGTTTGCCGCCGCGCACTGGTTTCTGGTCGTGGCCGCCTGGCAGAAGCTCAGGCCGCTGCGCGTCACGTCCAGATAGGCGTGGTCGGCGTCGTAGCGCAGGCCGAATTGCAGGAAGGGATAGCCGAGGCTCTGGCCAAGGCCGGTGAAGGCGCCGCTGAGGCCGCCGTCGGCGGTGAGGATGGTGGACTGGGTTCCGATCTTGTACGCGCCGGTGGCGCTGAGCGCCGTTACCGTACCGCCCAATATATGCGCGGCCCCCGTGGCGTGGATCTGGTCGCTCTGGCCCGCCGCATTGATCTCGACCTGGTAGATGGAGCCGGGCTGGAAGGTCAGGTCGCCCGCCACGGTGATCGTGCCGATCGAATTGCCCGGCGCGAGCACCCCGCCGGACGCGATGGTCGTCGCTCCGACCGTGCCTGTGCCCTGCAGCCGCGCGCCCGAGCGAACCACGACCGATCCGCCCACCTGGCCGTTCACCTGCAGGGTCCCGGCATCGACCGAGATCGGGCCCAGATAGGAACCGGCGCCCGACAGATCGAGCATGCCCGCGCCCATCTTGTCCAGGGCCCCGGCGCCCGACAGGGGACCCGTCAGGTTGAGAGTGATGCCCGCGGCGTCGGTGATCGCGCCCGCGCCGGCGAAACCGACCGCGCGGTCGCTGGTGAAGCTCGAGGTCGCGGCCAGGCCGCCGCCGTTGAAGGTCAGGCCGCCCGCCGCGGTGCCCAGATTGGCGTCCGCCCCCACCGAGAGGATGCCGCCGGCGAGTGTGGTCCCGCCGGCATAGGTGTTGGCGCCCGTCAGCACCAACGTGCCCAGGTCGGTCTTGGTCAGCCCGCCGGATCCGGCCAACACCGAGGCGATGGTCGCCGTATCGGCCGCGCCGGCGGCCGTGCCGTCACCCACCCGGATTGTCGGGGTGACGCCGGTCAAGGTCAGAGCGCCGCCGCCGACGCTATAGCCGTCGGTCGCGAACTGCAGGAAGTTGGCGTCG
>CALAEG010000065.1 GCA_937890965.1 uncultured Caulobacteraceae bacterium
AGGCGACCCTAGCGTCGTCATCTATGCCAACCGAACAGGGAGTTAATTCGACCGATCAGCGACGTGGTCGGGCCGAACAGGGAAGCACCATCTACCTTAGAACCAGCACGTCAGCTGAAGCTGGCGACCAGCCGACGCTGGTCCGCCCAGGCCCGCGGAAGCGGTTTGGCGGTGAGCGCCTGCAGCGTCATGGCGCGGGGCTGAAGACCCTCGAAGATCATGACGACTTGGTTGGGGGCGAGATAGGCGAGCGGCAGGATCCGGCCGGCGTGGCGATTGCAAAGACCTTCGCGACTGGCGAGCTCGCGGGTGCTTGCGACCTCCCCGACCTCGAGTCGCCGGCGCCAGTCGCGTGTCTGAGACACGGCTCGAACCAGGGCTCGATCCGGAATTGGCGTTCCAGCCATCTGCCGGTCATCCGGCGTGATCAGGGTGGCGCCCTGCCGGTGTTTCAGCCTGATCGGGATTTCGACCTCGACGAGATCGTCGCCTTTCAACACGTTGCCTTTGATATTTGGCCGACAGGAAACCGCGTGCAGCGTGAGGGCAACCCTGGCGACGCCCAGCGTGACCTTGGAGAGCGCCTCGCGCACGCGGGCCTCAACGGGCGCGCCCGCGCGCCAACTTGGTCGCAAGAGGCCGGCGGCCCGATCGAGCACAACGGCGTCCAGCGTTGTTGCGCCGATCCGCGGCAACGATCCGACCTCGCGGTCATCGCTATGAACCCGCGCGGCGGTGACATAGTAGTGGTAGCGACGGTCGCCTCTCCGGGTGTGGATGGGCTGCATCGCATTGCCAAGGTCATCGACCAGAATGCCCTTCAGCAGCGCGCCCTCGCCGATCTTCGGCGCGGCCGGCGACTTCGGGGCGTTCTGAGCGAGGCGTGCCTGGACCGCGTCCCAGGTCGGTTCGTCGATGATTGGAGGATGTGATCCCGCGTAGAGCAACTTCCCGTGTCGGATGGCGCCGCGAAAGACCGGGTTGGCCAACAGATGATAGACCGCGCCGCGTGACAGTGGATGACCGCCGAGTTCCTGCTCCCGCTTGCCGACCCAGGATTTCGACCGGACACCGGTCGCCATGAGTTCACGTGTCAGCGCCACAACCGACCCCAACTCCAGATATCGGCAGAAGATGGCTCTGACCTTTTCGGCTTCGGCCTCGTTGATCTTGAGCTTGTGGTCC
>CALAEG010000066.1 GCA_937890965.1 uncultured Caulobacteraceae bacterium
CCGCCGCAGCCGGGGCAGATGTCTAGGGAACGGCCGGTGAGACAGAGGTAGCGCTCGCGATAGTCGGTGGCGGGGGCCGGCGATGTTGGCGTGGGCGCCGCCAGCAGAAGGCGACAGTGGGCGAGCTTGGCGACGCGGTGGCCGTTGGCGAAGAGGCCGTAGTGACGGATGCGATGGAACCCGTCGGGAAGCACGTGGAGCAGAAAGCGCCGGATGAACTCATCGGCGGTCAGGGTCATGAGCTTGGGCTTGTCGTGGTGGCGATAGTCCGTCCAGCGGAAGCTGACCTGTCCCCGGTCCAGGCTGACCAGGCGGCTGTTGGCGATGGCGACACGATGGGTGTAGCGGCCAAGATAGGCGAGGACCTGTTCAGGTCCGCCGAATGGCGGCTTGGCGTAGACGACCCACTCGATCCGCTTTAGCCCGGCCAGATGGGCTGACAAGGCGATCGGATCAGCCAGACCTGCAAGCTTGCCGAAGAAGCGAAGCGCCCCGGCCTCGAAGGCGTCCTGCAGGTGCTTGAGGAACAGCCGCCTGAACAGGCGCGACAGAACCCGGACCGGCAAGAAGAATCCCGGGCGGCAGGCGACCCACCGCTGGTCGTCGAGCGCCAGGCCGCCGCCCGGCACGACGCAATGGATATGCGGATGATGGTGGAGGTTCTGGCCCCAGGTGTGAAGCACGGCGACCACGCCGATCTCCGCGCCCAGATGCCGAGGATCGGCGGCGGCCACTCTCAAGGCCTCGGAGGCGGCCTTGAACAGGATCGCGTAGACCGCCGCCTTGTTCTGGAAGGCGATCTCGGCGATCGGAGCCGGCACGGTGAAGACCACGTGGAAATACTGGACCGGCAGCAGCTCGGCCTGACGGTCGGCCAGCCACTTGGCGCGGGCCAGGCCCTGGCACTTGGGGCAGTGGCGGTTGCGGCAGGAGTTGTAGGCCTGCCGCACGAGGCCACAGTCGGCGCAGTGTTCGGCGTGGCCGCCCAGGGCCGCGGTCCGGCACGCCTCCACCGCCGCCATAACCCGACGCTCGACGCGCCCGAGATGGCCGGCATGGTCGCGGCGATAGTCAGCGCCGTGGCGGTGAAAGACATCCGCCACTTCCAGGTCCGGGCGCATGGCGCGCAGCTCAGCCGGGTGGCGCGGCCTCCATCTGGAGCTGATCAAAAGGACTGGCGGTCCGGCCGATCACCGCCATTGAGACCTGGGCGTAGAGCGTCGTCGTCACCAGGCTGCGATGGCCCAGAAGCACCTGAATGATCCGTATGTCCGTGCCGGCTTCCAAAAGGTGGGTGGCGAAGCTGTGGCGAAGGGTGTGCACGGTCACCCGCTTCTCGACCCCCAGGACCTCACAGGCCGTTCGGCAGGCGATCCCCAGTGTCTGCGGGTGGATCGGGCCACGGCCGTCGCGCCGGGGAAACAGCCACCGCCCAGGCTTGGTCAGCCGCCAATAGGCCCTCAAGATCTCCAGCAGTTGCGGCGACAGCATCACATAGCGGTCCTTGCCGCCCTTGCCCTGCTCGACGCGAATGACCATCCGGCCGCTATCGATGTCCGTCACCTTCAGGCTCGCCGCTTCCGCGGCGCGCAACCCCGCCGCATAGGTGGTCATCAGGGCCACCCGGTTCCGCGTCCCCTTCACCGCTTGCAGAAAGCCAACCACCTCATCGGCGCTCAGCACGACCGGCAACTTGCGCGGCGTGCGGGCGTAGGCGATCCGCTCGGGCAGGTCGGATCGACCCAGCGTCACGCCATAAAAGAAGCGCAAGGCGCACACCGTCTGGTTCAACGCGCCCCAGGAGACCCGCCGACCCACCAAATGCGCCTGATAGGCGCGAACCTCTTCGTATCCCAGCTGATCAGGCGATCGGCCAAAAAATCGACTGAACTTCGATACCGCGTGGACGTAGGACTGCTGGGTCGCCGGCGAGAGGTTGCGGACACTCATGTCCTCGATCATACGCTGGCGTAGAGGGCTCACTTCGGCCATCTGGGGTTCTCCTGTCTGGAAGGTTGGATCAACACCAAATCTTCTCAGGCAGGGGCCTCGTCAGGCCAGACCCGCGCACCGAATACCGCGGCAGCGGTTTAGTTCAATCAGACCTTCGCTGATTTGGGAATCCCGATCCGATTCAATCAGTCAGGAAAGT
>CALAEG010000067.1 GCA_937890965.1 uncultured Caulobacteraceae bacterium
CCGCGCCCGGCCCGGCCATGGAGATCGAGGTCACGGTGGCCCGACCGCACCGATAGGCGCTAGGCCGCCACCCTCTGGGCCAGGAGGGCGATGGTGCGGTGGGCGGCGTTGACCGCGCCCTCCTGCCAGGTCGGGGTCTGGCTGAGGTGCGCGCCCGAGAAATAGATGCGCCCGTGCGGCTGGTTGAGCAGCCGGAAGGCCGGCGCGTCGTTGTGGCCGTTCTCGTCGCCGCCACTGGCCCGCCAGTTCGGCCATGGGCCCAGGTTGTAGGGAATTTTCTCCCAATTGACCGCCACGCCATTGGCCAGGTCGCCGCCGTGGCCGGGATGCAGCCGCTCGACCACCGCCCGCGCCCTCGCCATCTGCTCGGACAGCGGCCGCCTGGCCGCGCTGGCCGCAGCGTCGCCCGAGACGTAGGAGGCGACCAGGAGGCCGCTCTCCGAATGCAGGCCGTAGCTCGGATACCAGACCACGCCGTTCTCGCCGCCGGCGAAGGACAGGCCGCCATAGACCTGGTCGCGCTCCCAGAACCGAGGGCCGGTGAAGGCGATCTTGTTGGAATGGTCGTAGACGACGCCGGCGATGGCGGCGGTGACGTCGGGCGCGAAGTCGGTCTCGATCTTGGCCAGCACGACCAGCGGAATGGTCACCACGGCATAGTCGGCCTTCACCGCCGCCATGGCGCCTGACTGCGTGTCGCGCCAGGCGACGGTGACCACATCGCCCTCGGTGCGGATCGAGCGCACCTCGGCGTTCTGCACGATCCGGCTGCGGATGGCGCGTTTGAAGCCATAGGGGATGCGATCCATGCCGCCGACCGGCTGGAACATGGTCGCCTGCATGTCGAGATTGTCCTCGAACAGGATCGACGGCAGCATGCTGTTGGCCAGCAGCTGGCCCAGCGGCATGGGGGCCAGGCCCTGGCTGAACTGGTCGAAGGCGCCCGGCTGGACCGCCAGTCCCGACCGTTCGGTGCCCTTGAATTTCATGTCGGCGTCGAGATCGCCATAGGCCTTCAGGAACGGCCCGAGCTTCGCCTTGTCGTCGGCGGAAAGCTGATCGTCGAGCGCGCCCTTGTCGATGGCCTTGGCCAGCATCTCGGACAGATGCCCGCGCGTATCGTTGACCGCCCGGCGCAACCGGATCGGCGGAGCGCTAAGGTCGCGGCTGTCGGCGATGAAGGCGCCGCGGCTGGAATTGACCTCGACCTCGAGCGCCACGCCCAGTTCGCGGCAATAGCCGATCAGGCCCTGGTGATGGCTGGGGATGCGGGCCGGGCCGGCGTTGAAATAGAGCCCGTCCGCGAAGGTCGCCGTCTGGTCGGCCTCGCCGTTCATCTGAACCTTAGTCCCGCCGCGGATGCTCCAGTTGCGCCCGCCGACCCGGTCGCGCGCCTCCAGCACCGTCACCTCGAACCCGGCGCGCTCCAGATTATAGGCGGTGACCAGCCCGGCGATCCCCGCGCCCAGCACGACGACCCGGGCGCCGCGCCCCGCTTCCGGGCCCAGCACCGGGCGCGCCGAGGCGAGGTCAGGGGCCAGCAGGCCCAGGGTCTGCATGACCGTATAGACCGCGCCCGAGCCGCCATAGGCGGCGACCCGGGCGAGGAAGTTTCGGCGGCTGGAACGCAAGGGCGATCCCCTTTCGCGCCGATCTGTCGCGAAGTGCGGCTATCCGTCGACGCGCGCCGGGCTCGTCGAGGCCGAATGATCCCAGGCGCCCGCGTGGCAGGCTGCGGTGGCCGTCCGGTGTGCAATCGGCAAGCTAGGCGGGGTCAACCGCCAGCGGCGTCCCGTCATAGACGAACGGGCTTTCGAATCCCGCCAGGCCGGGCAGCGCCAGGTCCTTTTCGGACAGCAGCGGGTCGCGTCCGTCGAGCGGCCAGGGCAGGGCGAGGTCGGGATCGTTCCAGACCAGGCCGCCCTCGCTGTCCGGCGCATAGGGTTGGCTGACCTTGTATTCCACCGCCGTGTTCGCCTCGAGCGAGACAAAGCCGTGGGCGAACCCGACCGGCGCATAGAGCTGCAGGCCGTTCTCCGGCGTCAGCTCATGGCCGACCCATTGGCCATAGGTCGGCGAGCCCGCGCGCAGATCGACGGCCACGTCCCACACCCGCCCAGCGACACAGCGCACCAGCTTGGCCTGGGCGAAGGGCGGCCGCTGGAAATGCAGGCCGCGAATGACCCCCGCCGTCTTCGACAGCGAGGAGTTGTCCTGCACGAAGACGGTATCGATGCCCAGCTGAGCCAGCCATTCGCGGCTGTAGGTCTCGGAGAACCAGCCGCGCCGATCGCTGTGAATCCGTGTACGGATCAGTTTTACGGCCACTCTAGTCCGCCAATCCGTCGCGCAAGGCTTCCAGCCAGGCATGGCCGTAGCGCAGGTCGGGCTCCAGATGATTGCCCTCGGCCCACTCGTTCCAGGCCTTCAGGAACAGCAGTTGCTGCTCCGGCGGCCGGTCGGACAGACGTTCCACGGCGCGGCTGACGGTGTCGCGGAAAAGCTCGGGGCTGGAATGGGCATAGACCAGGCCGCGCCGGCCCATCCTGGGCGTATTGTCCCAGCTCGGCCCGACGCATGGATAGTGGGTGACCCCGGCTTGCTGTGGCGCCAACTCCAGCTTCGCCGCCTCGCGATGGTCGACAACGCGGGTGTCGTGCAGCACCTCGACATAGTCGTAGCTGCCGAGCGGCAGGCGCATGTCCACGGCGCCGTCGAAGCCGGCCGGGTGCGGGTCGCGTTCGCTGACGTTGTGGCGCACGGCCAGCAGATAGAGGCCCGGCAGTCCGGCCTCGTCCGCCAGCCGGCGCCAGAGCCGGCAAAGTCCGGCCGGGTCCGGCAGGTCGGTCAGGTCGAAGACCAGGAACAGTGGCCGGCCCTCGACCGTCACATAGCGGGGGTCCCGGAAGGCGCGCAGCAGCCAGGCGAAGTGAGCGCGATCATCGTCCTCGCCGGGATAGGTCTGCTCGATCAGCAGGCCATCGGCGCCGCCCTGCCAGTGGCCGGTCCAGCTGTGGTTGGCCCAGCAGAGGCAGAAGGGAAAGTCGGGCGCGCCTGAGGCCAATACCTCGTCGAATGGCCGCTCCAGCAGCCGCCGGCCGCCGCCGAACCAGTAGTGATAATAGCAGAACCCCTCGACGCCGTAGCGTCGGGCCAGCTCGGCCTGGGCGGCGCGGGTCTCCGGCAGGCGCAGGTCGTAGAAGCCGAGATCGGCCGGAATATGCGGCTGGTAGTGCCCCTCGAACAGCGGCTGGGCCTTGGCGGTATTGGTCCATTCGGTGAAGCCCTTGCCCCACCATTGGTCGTTTTCCGGGATCGGATGGAACTGCGGCAGGTAGAAGGCGAGGGGGCGGACCACAGGCGGCTAGGCGCTGGCCGGGCGCGCCGCCGCGGCCTCCGGGTCGTCGGCCAGGTCGCCGAGGTAGCGATAATAGGGCGAGTTCGGCCGCGCGGCGGCCAGTTCGCGAAGCTCCGCCGCCTCGATATAGCCCATGCGGTAGGCCACCTCCTCGACGCAGCCGATCTTCAGGCCCTGCCGGGCCTCGATGGCGCGGACGAACTCGCTGGCCTGCACCATGGAGTCGTGGGTGCCGGTGTCGAGCCAGGCCAGGCCGCGGCCCATCCGCTCGACCTCGAGCTCGCCAGCGTCGAGATAGCGCTGGATCAGGTGAGTGATCTCGGTCTCGCCGCGGGCGGACGGCTTCAACGTCCTGGCGAATTCGCTGGCCCGGCCGTCGAAGACATAAAGGCCGGTGACCACGATGTGCGACTTGGGCTTTTTCGGCTTCTCGGCGATGCCGACGACGCGGCCGGCCGCATCGAACTCCATCACGCCATAACGCTCGGGATCGCTCACCTGATAGCCGAAAACGGTCGCGCCGCGCTTCTGGCGGGCGACCTTCTGCAGCGTCTGGGCGAACAGGTGGCCAAAGAAGATGTTGTCGCCCAGCACCATCAGGCTGGGCTCGCCGGCCAGGAAATCCTCGCCAAGCACATAGGCCTCCGGCAGGCCATTGGGCTTGAACTGCTCGATATAGCTCAGCTCGAGGCCGAGGCCCGCGCCGTCCCCCAGCAGGCGCTGGAAGGCCGGCCGGTCTTCCGGGGTGGTGATGATCAGGATCTTGCGCGCGCCGGCCAGCATCAGCACCGACAGCGGGTAATAGATCATCGGCTTGTCGTAGACCGGCAGCAGCTGTTTGGAGACCGCCAGGGTCAGCGGATGCAGCCGCGTTCCGGCGCCGCCGGCCAGGATGATGCCGCGTCGCGTCACTCGGCCGCCCCGGCGGCGAGGCCGAGCCGCTCATGGCTGAAGCCGCGCGCGCGGCTTCGCGTCCACCAGCCGGGATTGTCCAGATACCAGCGAGCGGTGCGCTCCAGGCCTTCCTCGAAGCCGGTGCGCGGCGTCCAGCCCAGCTCGCCGCGCAGCTTGGCGGCGTCCAGCGCATAGCGGAAGTCGTGGCCCGGCCGGTCGGCGACGCTTTTGATCAGCGCCGCATGCGGGCCTGCGGCGCGGGGGCGCAGCGCATCGAGATGGCCGCACAGGCGCATCACCAGGTCGCGGTTGGAGACCTCGGTCTCGCCGCTGATCGCATAGGTCTGGCCCGGCTGGCCCTTTTCCAGCACCGCGAGCAGGGCCTCGGCATGGTCTTCGACGAACAGCCAGTCACGGACATTGGCGCCGTCGCCATAGAGCGGAATCGGTCGGCCCTCGATGGCGCTCAGGATCACCACGGGAATAAGCTTTTCGGGGAATTGATGGGGCCCGTAATTGTTGCAGGCGCTGGTCACCAGCACCGGCAGGCCGAACGTGCGGCCCCAGGCGCGCACCAGGTGATCGGAGGCGGCCTTGCTGGCCGAATAGGGCGAGCTGGGGTCGTAGGGGCTGGTCTCGTCGAACCGGCCCTCTGCGCCCAGCGCGCCGAATACCTCGTCGGTGGAGATGTGCTGGAAGCGAAACCGTTCGCGGCGTTCACCGCTCAGGCCCTCGAAATAGCGCCGGGCAGCCTCGAGCAGGACGGCGGTGCCGACCACATTGGTCTCAACAAAGGCCATAGGCCCATCGATCGACCGGTCCACGTGGGACTCGGCCGCCAGATGCAGCACCGCGTCGGGTTGATGCCGGGCGAAGACGGTTGCCATCGCCGCAGGCTCGCGGATATCGGCCTGCTCGAAGGCATAGCGCGGACTGTCCGCGACGACTGTGAGGTTCTCCAGATCGGCGCTGTAGGTCAGGGCGTCGACATTGACGACGCTAAGCCCCCGGCCGATGGCCGCCCGCACCACCGCCGAGCCGATGAAGCCGGCCCCGCCGGTCACCAGAAGCTTCATGCGGCGCGATCCTCCTGCGTTCCACAGCGCAGATAAGGCGAACGGCTTAAGGCGCGCTTAACCATAAAAACCCATGCTTCAGATCAGCCGCGCGCCGTCACGGATGAAGCGGGAGGTTCCCGCATGAGTGCACACGCCGCCGCCCTTGACCAGCCCGAGGACGACCTGGCCCTGGCCCGCGCCACGGCTTCGCTCGTCAGCCTGGTCGAACTGCAGACCATCCCCATGCCGAACGGCATACTCGGCGTTGCGGAAGTGTCCAGACACATCGGCTTTCCCGTGCACCGGGCCTATTACATCCGAGACGTGCCCGCCGGACAGAGCCGGGGCGGCCACGGCCATCGCGCCCTTCGCCAATGTTTTCTCTGCCTGCGCGGCAGCGTGCGGCTGAGCATCTCAGCCTCCGGCAGGACCGAGGTTGTCGAGCTGACACGGCCGTCCCAGGCCGCGGTGGTCGCCGCCGGCTGCTGGCGGGACCTGAGCGACTTTTCCGACGACTCGGTGGTCATCGTGCTGGCCTCCGAGGAGTACGACGAAGCCGACTATATCCGCGACTATGACGAGTTCCTGCGCTGGGACGCCGGCCGCGAGCCGGTGACCGCCGTCCCCTATCTCGACTTGGCGCGCACCTCCAAGGTCATCGGCGCTGAGTTGGAACTGGCTATGCGCCGGGTGATGAAATCCGGCCGGTTGATCGGCGGCGAGGAGGTCGGGCGCTTCGAAGCCCGTTTCGCCGCCTATTGCGACGCGGACCGGATGGTCGGCGTCGGCAACGGGCTGGACGCCCTGACGCTCGCCTTGCGGGCCTGGGACGTCGGTCCCGGAGACGAGGTGATCGTCCCGGCCCACACCTTCGTCGCCAGCGCGCTGGCGACGGACGAGGTCGGCGCGAGCGTCGTGCTGGTCGATGTCGAGCCGGATACCGGTCTCATGGACATGGCCCAGGTGGCCGCCGCGATTGGCGAACGCACCCGCGTGGTCATGCCGGTGCATCTCTATGGCCATCCAGCCGATATGGACGCGCTGGCCGCGGCGATCGGCGGCCGGGACATCAAGGTGCTGGAGGACGCCTGCCAGGCGCACGGCGCGCGCTACAAGGGACGCCGCTGCGGCGGCCTGGGCGACGCCGCGGCCTTCAGCTTCTATCCGACGAAGAACCTCGGCGCCCTTGGCGACGGCGGAGCATTGGCCACGCGCGATGTGGCGACGGGCGAGCGTGTGCGGATGCTGGCCAACTACGGCTCGCGTGAGAAGTACAGCCACGAGATCATGGGTCGGAACTCGAGGCTGGATCCGCTGCAGGCGGCTGTGCTTTCCACCAAGCTGGATCACCTCGACGGCTGGAACGCCCGACGCAGCCAGCTGGCCTTGCGATACTTCAACGGTCTGGCCGACATTCGCGGGCTGGAGCTGCCGGGCGTTCGCGCCTGGGCCGAACCGGTCTGGCATGTCTTCCCAGTCAGGGCGCCCGGCGTCCGCGATCAGCTGCAAGCCTTCCTGGCCGAAGGTGGGGTCGGCGCCAACATCCACTACCCGACGCCGGTCCATTTGCAGCCCTGCTACCGGGGCCGTTGGCGCGAAGGCGACTTCCCCGTCGCGGAGGCGCTGGCGCAATCGCTGCTCAGCCTTCCGCTCGATCCGACCCATACCGATCGCGAGATCGACTTCGTCATCGCGCGGGTGCGCGAGTTCTTCGGCTCATGAGCGACCCCGCGCTCGACCTGGCAAACCTGCCGCTCGACTATGAGGGCTTCCGCAAGCTCGCCACCGACAAGCGCCTGGGCCCCCACGAGAAGATAGGCTTCCCGCCAGCCTACCGCGAGGGCTTCGAGGCGGCGATCCTGGCCGACATCCTGGCCAAGCTTCCCGCGCTCACCTGCGAAGAGGGCCTGCGCGTCGTCGATATCGGCCCTGGCTGCGCCGGGCTGCCCAGGCTCTTAATCGACCTCTGTCGTGATCGCGGCCATACGATCCTGCTTATCGACAGTCCCGAAATGCTGGCGTTGTTGCCCGACACGCCGGGGGTCACCATCAGATGCCCCGGCCTCTACCCGAAGAATGTGGGCGAGGCGTTGAGCAGGTTGGGCGGGCCGGCGGACGCCATTCTTTGCTACAGCGTGCTGCACTACATTTATCTCGACTCCAATCTCTTCGACTTCGTCGACGCGACGGTAGCGATGCTCGCGCCCGCGGGGCGGGCGCTGATCGGCGACATTCCAAACCATTCCAAGCGCCGCCGGTTCTTCGCCACCAAGCGCGGCCAGGCCTTCCATCGCGCCTTCACCGGCTCCGACCAGCCCTACGAGGTCGCCTATGAAACTCCCACACCGGGCAAGATCGATGACGCCGTCCTGACGGGTCTCGTACAGCGCGCCCAGGCGGCGGGTTGCGACGCCTACCTGCTGCCACAAGGCGCCGACCTGCCGATGGCCAACCGGCGTGACGATCTTTTGCTGGTCAGGCCCTAGTGGGGCCGGCGCTCAAGCCCCTGGTGATCGTGGGCAATGGCGAGATCGCCGAAATGGCGTGCGAGTACTTCACTTACGACAGCGACCGGGATGTTGCGGCCTTTGCCATCGGCGCCGACTACATCAAGGCGTCGGCGCTCCACGACCGGCCGGTTGTTCCGCTTGACGAACTCGCCTCGACCTATCCTCCGGACCTCTATGACGCCTTCGTGGCCATCGGCGACGGCCAGCTGAACCGGTTGCGCCGCCGCCACGTCGAGGGTTGCAAGGCCATGGGCTACGGTCTGGCGAGCTATGTGAGCTCCAAGGCCTTCGTCTGGCGCAATGTCGAAATCGGCGAGAACTGCTTCATCCTGGAGCACAATGTGCTGCAGCCTTTCACCACCATTGGCGACAACGTCACCTTGTGGAGCGGCAATCATGTCGGCCATCGCTCGGTTATCGAGGAGGATGTGTTCATGTCCTCCCACGTGGTGGTGTCCGGCTTCTGCCGGATCGGCGCGCGCAGCTTCCTGGGGGTCAATGCCGCGCTGGCGCATCAGGTTCAGGTGGCGGCCGACAACTTCATCGCTATGGGAGCGGTAATCACAGCCTCGACCGAGCCGGACTCGATCTATCAAGGCAACCCGGCCGAGCGGCGCGGCCTCTCGGCCAAGCGCTTCTGCCGCGTCCGGGACTAGGGCTTGCAGGTCCGGCGCTATCGGGCGGAGGACGCCTCGGCCTGGAACGCCTTCAACGCCCAGGCGGTGAACGGCCATTTCCTGTTCGACCGCGGGTTCATGGACTACCACGCCGACCGGTTCGAGGACGCCTCCCTGATTGTCGAGGATGAGGCCGTTCCGGTCGCAGTGCTGCCGCTGAATTCGACGGAAGGCGAGGTCTGGTCGCACCAGGGCCTGAGCTTCGGCGGCCTGGTTCACCAGGGCCTGGGAACAGGCGCTGTGATGGAGGCGCTGGACGCCTGCGCCGCGCACCTGCGGGCCGAGGGCGCAGCCACGCTGAATTACAAGGTCCTGCCGTGGATCTATCCAAGCCTTCCGGCCCAGGGGGACCTCTATTGGTTGTTCCGCCGCGACGCGGTGCTGGTGCGGCGCGACGTCAGCGCGGCCATCGACTACCGCGCCCGCGGCCGGGTTTCCGGCCGTCGGGACCGTGGTGCGCGCAAGGCGCAAAGGGCGGGACTGGCACTCCAGCGCTCGACGGACTGGGCAGGCTTCTGGCGGCTGCTGGAAGGCGTGCTCGCTGAACGGCATGGCGCGGCGCCGGTGCATTCGCTTGGCGAGATCGAGTTGCTGGCCGGTCGGTTCCCCGACCAGATCGCCCTCTGTGTGGCCGCGGACGCCGGCGGCCTGCAGGCCGGCGTGGTGATGTTCCGGTCGGCTCAGGTGGCGCATGCCCAGTACATCGCGGTAGGCGAGGCGGGACGTGAGACGGGCGCGCTGGACGGTCTCTTCGACCACCTCATCCGGCTCTACGCTACGACGCATCGCTATTTCGATTTCGGCATATCCAACACGGATCAGGGTCGCGTGCTCAACGAGGGCCTGATGCGGCAGAAGGAAGAATTCGGCGCCAGCGCCGTCGTTCACGACCTCTATCGCGTTGCGCTCTAGACGGCTTCCGCCGCTACTCAGGCGGGAACGCGTAAAGCATGAGGTCGGCGCCATCGGCGCCATGGCTGACCAATCTGTAGCGGTAGCGGTCGTCGAAACCGTTGATTAGCCGCGGCAACGTCCATAGGTCATGCGGTCGATGATAAGCGGAGACTGCCAGGAACGGCGCTTTTTCGACGAGCGTGCGAGCCGCGCCCTGCAAGGCGCTTGCTTCAGCCCCCTCGACGTCGAACTTGATGTAGAGTCGCTCTTCGTAGGGAATGTGCGTCTCGACCAAATCGTCGATGGAGACGGTCGCCACTCGATCGCCGACCTGGCTGAATCCGGATCCCTGATTGCCGAGCCCGGCGAAGGCTCGACATCCGCTCGTTGCGTCAACA
>CALAEG010000068.1 GCA_937890965.1 uncultured Caulobacteraceae bacterium
ATGCTGGGAACACGCACGCGCAATCGGCTAGAGCCGTGACTGTCTTGGCGCACGCGCTCGCCGCCCTGGCGGTGTTGGCCGCAGTCCTCTTTGGCGCTTGGCTACAACATCTGGCGCGACGACGAGCCGACTCGCTGCGATTTCACCGACGAACGCCTGCGCTCCGCGAAGGCCGTGGTGGTCATCTGGTCCGCCGAATCTGTGAAATCTCAGTGGGTGCGCGATGAGGCTGACATCGCCCGCGAGGCCGGGACCTTGGTCCAACTGCGGGGCGATGGAGGCCGACCGCCGTTTCTGTTCAGCCAGATCCAGTGCGCCGACCTGAGCGGCTGGACTGGAGACCTCGAGGCGCCTGGCTGGCGCGAGCTGGTCTCCAGCATCGCCGATCTAATAGGCCCAGCCAGGCCCTGATCGCCAAACCGCCTGGCTGGCGTCTCGCGACGGCAGCGTAGAGCGTCGACGTCGCGCGAGCGTCCGCTTAGGGTCGTTAGCCGACATTGAAGGGATACCCGAAGGCGGACGTTCGCAGTCACCGCCAGCACGCGGACAGAGCCCCTGGCCACTTTCCTTGGCCGCTGCGTCCCCGGCCGAGCTAGGGTCCGGCGTCCGCCGCAGCGGCCGCTTGATCTTCATCAATGCCGTCGGGCGATCGAGGCGAGTGTGGATCGGAGCGACCTTCAGGGCCGGTCAGAGGCAAGACTATGACAGCTGTGATCGAAACCCTGCGAGAAGATCATAGGAATATCGCACGCCTTCTTGACGCCCTGGAGCACCAGATTGAAGTCTTTGCACAAGCCGGCGCGCCAGACTACGACGTTGTCGGTGGCATCGCCGCCTATTTTCTTGAATACCCTGACAAATGTCACCATCCCAAAGAGGACGTTGTTTTCAAACGGCTCGTCCATGTCGCTGCGAAAGAAGCGTCCGACATTGGAAACTTACTTGGTGAGCACAAGATCGTTCACGATCGCGCAGTTCGATTCGGTGACGCTATCAGGGATTTATTGAACGAGGCCGATATCGCCCGCTCAACGGTAGTGGACGCGGCTCGGGAGTTCATCGAGGCAGAACGACGACATATGCAGAAGGAGGAGCAGCATTTCCTTCCATTGGCCGAGCAGGTGCTGAGTTCGGCGGATTGGTCCCAGATCGAGCTTGAGCTCGCAGGCGGGCGGGATCCCCTCTTTGGAGAGCGGGCTGAGGAGAGGTTCAAGAACGTCCGCGAGCGTCTGCTTGCCTGGGAACAGGAGTACCGAACAGGTGAGGAACTCGACCAATGACAGGCGCGCTCAGCCCGACCGGGTGGTGCAGCCTCCACGCACCGAACTGGTAGAGCCTATCCCACCGATCGGACACCATCGCGCGCGCGTTTCTTTTTTGGGTGGCAGATAGGGCACGCGTCCTCGGACGGATGCACGGTCGCGAAGGTCCGCTGAAGATCGATTCGGACATTGGCGCCGGCCCGACAGGAGCGGTAATTGGTTCTCGGCTCGGAAGCGGACCTGGCTCAGCCGTGGGTTCGCAAGACCTTCCGCCTCAGCCCTCGGGGGGCCAGACCTCGTTCAAGATACCACTCGCCGTCGCGCCGCAGGGCCAGCCGGCGTAGTGCGCCACATGGGTGATCATCGCCTCGATCTTGCTGCGCGCGACGCCGGCGTTCTTCGCGCCGACGAAATGCACCCGCTGCTCGTTGCTCCGGTAAAGCGCCACCAGAGTGGTGCAGGTGATCAGTTCGCGTTCGGCCAGGGTGAGTTCCTCGCCCTGCCACAGATCGCCGAACAGGTGGCCCGTGGTGTACTCCTGCAACTTGGCTGGCATGGCCGAAGCCGCGCG
>CALAEG010000069.1 GCA_937890965.1 uncultured Caulobacteraceae bacterium
CTTCGAGCACCAGGGCCATGTTGCGCGAACGATCGCGCACCGAGACAACGTCGCCCGGCTTGACGCGGTAGGACGGGATGTTGACGCGCTTGCCGTTCACCAAAACATGGCCATGGTTGACGAACTGGCGCGCCGCAAACGGGGTCGGCACGAACTTGGCGCGATAGACGACGGCGTCGAGCCGGCTTTCCAGGAGACCGATCAGGTTCTCCGAGGTGTTGCCCTTGCGGCGAGCGGCCTCTTCATAGATTCGGCTGAACTGCTTTTCGGTGAGGTTGCCGTAGTAGCCCTTCAGCTTCTGCTTGGCGCGCAGCTGCAGGCCGAAGTCGGAAATCTTCTGGCGCCGGCGCTGACCGTGCTGGCCGGGGCCGTAGGACCGCTGATTGACCGGGGATTTCGGGCGACCCCAGATGTTTTCGCCCATCCGGCGGTCGATCTTGTACTTCGCCGATTGGCGCTTAGACATGCGTCGTCACTCTCAAGTTCGATGCGGTCCGGCCCCTCCTCGATGGAGCGGCGATCTCAACGGCGGCACGCGCATCACCCGTCATGGCTTCCGCGGCCGCAGGGCAAGCCCGGCGGCGGGAAGCGGGGTGTATGACGACGGGGGCCCGGAAAGTCAATCTTGGCAGGGACGTGTAGGAGCGGTCTCGCGCTGTTCGTCCTAGGCTCGGATCAACCCTGCCGTCCCCGCCGCCCTGCCCCGCATCCTGGCAAATCCCGACCCCGCCAAGGCCCGCCTCGCCATGCAGGCGATGATGAAGATGACCAAGCTCGACATCGCCGCGCTGGAGGCCGCCGCGGAGGGTTAGCGCCTACTGCGACCGGCGCGCGGCCTCGATCGGCTCGATGCTGACCAGGACGTCGCCGCGCACCATGTGCATCCAGCTGTAGCGGTCCACCGTTGGGTCGCAGTGCGGGACTTTGAGGTCCACCCGCTGGCCGTGCGCGATGGCGCCGCCGCCCGCCGGGCGCATCAGGCCGCCGTGTTCGTCGCCGAAGAAGAAATAGGCGTCGTTGGCGAAGGGGGCGGTCATCGGCCTGGGCGGCGGGCCGTCGGTGGCGAAGGCTTTCAGGCCGGCGTCAACTGTTACCCAGCGCGGGGCGTTGGCGCTGATCACCTGGGCCTGGACGAACAGGCTGGTCGCAAAGGCGCCGTCGGGGTCGTCGCCGAGGGCGTCGGCATACTGGTTGTCCATGAAGACGTAGGAGCCGGGCTGGCGCTCGTTCAGCACGCCGAGTTCGGTGTCGGCGTCGAAGGTGCCGGTGCCGCCGCCGGTGACCAGCGGGCAGGCGTGGCCGTCGGCCCGCAGCGTCCGGGCGATCTCGCTCAGGCGGGCAAGGCCGAGCCTGGCGGCCGCCAGGCGCTTGTCGGCGCCGGCCATGTGCTGCCAGGCGCCGCCGTAGCCCTGGACGCCCTTCAGCCGCAGATTGGGGTGACCCGCGATCCGTTGGCCCAAGGCGAGCGCGGGGGCGGTATCGGCGACGCCGGTGCGGCCCAGGCCGACATCGACATCGATCACCACCTGGATCGTCACCGATCGGGCGGCCGCGGCGGCCTGCAACGCGTCGGCGCCAACGGGGTGGTCGATCGCGGCGGCGAAGTCAGGGTCTTCGCCCGCCAGCACGGCGCAGCGCTCGGCGGTTTCGGCCGAGGCGATCGGCGAGGTGACCAGAAGACCACGGATGCCGGCGGCGGCCAGCGCCTCGGCTTCGCCGACCTTGGCGCAGCAGACGCCGACGGCGCCGGCGGCGATCTGCCGCCGCGCGATAAAGGCCGACTTGTGGGTCTTGGCGTGCGGGCGGAGCGCGACGCCGGCCGCCCTGGCGCGCGCCGCCATCCTGGCGATGTTGGCGTCCAGCGCGTCGAGATCGACCATCAGGGCCGGGGTCGGCAGCCGCCAGCGCGAGCCGGGCTGGCCGATCAAGCCTTGGGCGAAGCGTTCGGGCGGGCTCATCGCGGCGGCCACACGTGTGCTTGGATCTGAACCGCCGTAACCCCTCATCCTCCCACGCCGCTGCGCGGCGCGGGCCCCTCCTTCTCCCTCCGGGAGAAGTCTGGTCACCCTATCGTGCGGGCCGCCACCGCGCTACCGCGCCCTGGGCGGTGGCTGGCGTCCGATATAAGAGGCGTCACATCGCATCCCGGCGTGGAGGCCGCCCATGAAACTCGGCGTGATCGTCGTTCTGACGCCCGACCTCGATGAGGCGCGGCGCTTCTATCGCGATGTGCTTGGCCTAAAGCTGACGGGTGAGACCGCCAACCAGCTCGTCTTCGACCTGGCCGGGACCGAGTTCCACGTCTTCAGCTGCACGGACGCCGCGCCGGACGCCTATCGCCACGGCGCCACGGCGGCCACGGTCTGCGCCTTCGAGGTCGCCTCCATCGAGGCCGAGATGCGCCGCATGACGGCGGCCGGCGTCGTCTTCCTACACGCCAGGCCGGCGGAGAACGCCTTCAGCGGAACCCGCTACGCCGCCTTCCAGGCGCCGGGCGGCAATGTGCATGAGATCGTCGAGCGGAGGGCCGCCTGATGCAGTTGCGCCCAGCCACCCGGGCCGACGTCCCGGCCATCTCCGCCCTGGTCGACGCGGCCTACGAGAAATGGGTCCCGCTGATCGGCCGCGAACCCATGCCGATGCAGGCCGATTACGAAGAGGCCGTCCGCGACCACATGATCGATCTGCTGTTCGACGGCGACGAACTGGTCGGGTTGATCGAGACCATCCTGCATCCCGACCACCTGTTCATCGAGAACGTCGCCGTCGCGCCGGCGCGCCAGCACCAGGGTTTCGGCCGCCACCTCTTGGCCCATGCCGAGGGCAAGGCGCGCGAATACCACCTGTTCGAGCTGCGCCTGGCGACCAATGCGGCCTTCACGGCCAATGTGCAGCTCTATCGCGACATCGGCTACCGCATCGACCGCGAGGAAGACTTCCTGGGCGGCACAGCCGTCCATATGCACAAGGCGCTGGACGACGACGCGGGGTGAACCTGCGCCTTGCCGCCTGAAAACCGGCGGCGCAAAGTCCGCGCAAAATCCAGGGAGGCGTTGCGCCATGAAGCTCTATTCCGGCGATCTCAGCCCGTACTCGGCCAAGGTCCGGATGCAGATCTACGCCAAGGGCATCGAGGACATCACGCTGGAGCGGCCGGCGGGTTTCGGCACCCCGGACTGGTGGAAGACCTCGCCGATCGGGCGCATCCCGGCGCTGGAACTGCCCGACGGCGCCATCATCCCGGAATCCGAGGTGATCGCGGAGTACCTCGAGGAGATCTATCCGCGGCCGAGCCTTTTGGGCGACACGCCGCGTGAGACCGCGACCATCCGCACCGTCTCGCGCCTGGCCGACATCTATCTGATGAACAACATGTTTATGCTCTCCGGCCAGACC
>CALAEG010000070.1 GCA_937890965.1 uncultured Caulobacteraceae bacterium
ACCAACTTCACCCCGACCAAGGACGTGGCGATCCTGCTGCTGGTCCCGGTCTCGCAACAGTAGACCCGGTTACTGACAGGGCGATTCCTTGGCCGGATCGCAGCCATAGGGGACCAGCTCGTGGCGCTTCTGCTGCTTCATCGAGGCGGACATGCGGCTGACGACACCGTTCCATAAGGCCTTCTGCGCCACCGGATATTCCACGTGCAGGGTGACATTGCCGGAGCCGTTGTAACGGGCGACCCAGTACTCGACCTTGCCGGCCTTGACGCAGGAAAAGGCGGAGACCGTCTCTTTCTGCAGCCGGTAGGCCGGCGGCAACGCGTCGCAATCGCTGGCCGTCGGCGTCACGTCGCTCGCCGGATCGTTACCGGGAAAGCCCGGCCGCTCCTCCGTGGTGGTCTCAAGCGTCGCCACGGCCATCCCATCGGCGCTGCCCAAGGTCACCCCCAACGGGTCCTTGATCGGCTTCAACGACGCCGGCGCCTCGACTGAGGAACCATGCTGATCGGTATAGACGCGCCAGGTCTCGGCCTGGGCCGGCCCTGCAAGGCCCGTTGCGAAAACACTGATCGCGACCAGGACCACGGACCAGCCGGCGGCTCGATCAGTCTGGCCCATCCTGTCGCCCCGGAAAGCCCTGGCGCCGCCTGGGTGACTCGAACACCCGACCCCCGCATTACGAATGCGGTGCTCTACCGGCTGAGCTAAGGCGGCCTGCCGTGGGGGCGGTGTTTAGTCGGGTTTCGGAGGGCTCGCAACGGGGCCGGACTAGGGCGTCGAGGTTTCGGCGCGGGCCCAGTCGTCTTCGGGGCCGGGGTCGTGGGCCGCCGGGGTGAGGATGGCCTCAGGCGTCGAAAAGGGCGCGCCGGGCTCGTAGGCCGCGGGCAGTTCGGGCAGTTCGCTCATCACCCGTTCGCGGCGCTCCAGGCGCGGGTGGATGAGCTCGCCGGTCTCGGCATAGGTGGAGACCAGCTTGGCCCAATCGGTGGGAGCGTAGGCGAAGGCGCGGCCGGCGGGGTCGAGGTCGGTCCAGTCGGGTTCCTGCTGGGCGGTCACGCCGCGGGCCATCCAGGCGCGGGCCTCGTCGGCATGGCCGGCGGCGTTGGCGATGCGGGCCATCAGGCCGCAGAGGCGGGCATCGGGCTGGCCCTCGTCCATGGCGTCGACGGCGGCCTGCGCCGCGGCCGGCTCGCGGTTGAGCAGGGCCTGTTCGGCGACGACGAAGCGGCTCTCGCGGTTGGAGGGGTTGAGCGCGGCCAGTTCGCCCAGCCGGGCGGCGCGGGCCCTGGGCGTCTCGGCCGTCTTGAGGTCGCGCCAGAGCAGGTAGAGGGCCGGGTGCGGGCGGGCCTTCCAGGCCTGTTCGATGAGCGGGACCGCGCGCGCCGCCTTGTTGTCGGCGATCTGCAATCGCGCGGCGATGACCGGGCCCGGCGGGAAGCCGGGATCGAGCTTGGCCGACTGAAGGGCGAACTCCAGCGCCTGGACCCGCAAGGCCGGGTTGGGGCTGGTCTCCAGGCTGGCGGCAGAGGCGGCGAGCAGGGCCGCCCGCGCCCGCTCGGCGCTGAGCGGCGAGACGATCTTGCGTTCAAGCGCGCCCTGGACGAGTTCGAGCGCCGCGGCCCAGTCGCCGCCCTCCAGCCGGCTTTCCAAGAGCGCGCGCCAGGCCCAGCGCGAGGTGCGCGCCAGGCTGTAGGCGGCCTTGGCGTGGCGCAGCGCCGCCTCGTGGTCGCCCTGTGCAATCGCCCCTTGCATAAGCCCGCGATGGCCGGCCAGGCGCATTTCGGGGAAGCCCAGCATGGCGGCGTAGGCGGACTGGGCGGCAGCCGCGTCGCCAGCGGCCTCGGCGGCCTGGGCGGCCAGGATGCGGACCAGGGCCGGCGCGTCCTCGACCAGTTCGGCCGCCTGCTGCGCCAGCCGCCGGGCCTCCGAGCCATCGCCGGCCGCGGCGGCCAGGAAGCCGCGACTGAGCGCCTCCATGCCGCGCTGGCGCCTGGCCTCGGCTCGCAGGGCGGCCTGGCGGGCCGGGGTGGTGACGATCCAGAGCGCGATGCGCCAGATGGCCACGGCCAGGAAGGCGCCGATGATGATGGCCAGGGCGGCGGCCGCGGCGGTCATGTCGATGCGCCAGCCCAGCCACTCGACGCTGGCGCGGCCGGGCTGGCCGCCGAGCACGAAGGCGGTGACGGCGATCACCGCCAGCGCGGCCAGCACGAGGATGCCGCGGATCATGTGGGGGATCCGGGCGGTTGCGGCTGGGCCAGGTCGCGCTCGGCGCTGGTGCGGATCGCGGCGGTCAGGCGGTCGATCTCGATCCGGCGCTCGGCCTCGGCGCGCCAGCCGGCGGCGGCGTCGCGGCCGGGTGCGGAGAGGCCGTCGAGTTCGGCGACCGCGCTTTCGATGTCGCCGTCGTCGGCGCTGCGCTGGGCGCGGGCGAGGATGGCGTCCGGGTCGGCGCCGGTCAGCCGGTCGACGCGGCGGATAGTGAAGACGGCGGCCAGCATGTGGCCAAGGTGGGCCAGCGCGCCTGAATCCTTCGGCGGCTCGCGGGCGGCGACCGCGACCTGGTCGGCCAGGCCATCGAGCTGCATGGCCAGCGCCGCGCGGCTGGGGGCGCCGGTGGCGGCGTAGCCGGAAAGGGTGCGCAGGTCGGCGGAATCGGGCAGCAGGCGTTGCAGGGTGGTGAGCTGGTCGGCGAAGGGGCGCGAGGTCTGCGCCGCCTGGCCGACATCCGCCGCGGCCAGGGCCTCGGCGGCGGCCTGGCGCAGGCGCTGGTCGGCGGCGTCGAGGCGGTCGAGCCGCGCGGTGAGGCTGGCGACGTCGGCCGGGGCGGCGGCGGTGGGCGCGGGCCCATCGGACACAGCGTCGATCGACGGCGGCGGGATCTGGACCGGCTGCATATAGCTGGCGACGCCGCGCTGGACCGGGGCCGGCGCCGGATGGGCGGGAAAGAGCTTCGGCCCGTAACGATCGATGGCGATGCCGGCCAGGATGCAGAGCAGCCCAAAGACCATGGCCGCCCAGAAGGCCAGCCCAAGGCCCCGGCGGCGCAGGCTGTAGTCATGCGGGTCGCGCGGCAGGGTGATGTCGTCGGGATCGGGCGCGCTCATCTGGGTCCGCCCCTGGGGGGTCCGCGTCGGGTCATTTGAGCAAGTCTAGCAGCGCCGCTTCATTGGGAAAGGGCGCCGCCATGACGCGCGCGAAGCCCCGCCCGCGCAAGGGGGCCGCGGCGGCGTCGGAAATGGCGAAGACGGCGATGTCGGCGACGGGACGGCCGGCGGTGAGGGCCGCGACCTGGCTAGCGCCTCGGGCGGAGTGGATGAGGATGGCGTCGACGGCGTCCGGCGGGGCGGTGAGCGCGGTGGGGACGGTCTCGTAGACGGGGGTGGCGCGAGCGACGACGCCGTTGGCGCCCAGGAGGGCGACGAGGTCGGCCGATGGTTCGCGGGCGCCGGGGTGGAGGACAAAGTTGGGTTTGGGATCGGTGGCGGCGATCAGCCCGGCGAGCGCCGTCACGCCGCCATCGGCCGAGCGAACGTCGGCGAACCCCGCCGCCCTGGCGCGGTTGGCCGTGGCGGCGCCGACGGTGAAGACCGGCAGGGTCCGCTCAGGCGTCAGCGCGGCAAAGGCCGCGATGGCGTGGCCACTGGAGAAGGCCAGGGCGTCGACGCCCGCGAGGTCGATCCGCGCGTCCACGATGGCGCGCGCCTCCAGCACCGGCGCGACGACAGCGGTGTGACCCAGTGCCTCCAGTCGCGCGGCGGTGGCCTCGGCCTCCGGCATCGTGCGTGTGACCCAGACACGGTGGACGGCCATCAGACGCAGCCGATCCAATGGCGCCCTTCTCCCCTTGCGGGAGAAGGTGGCGGCGAAGCCGACGGATGAGGGGTCGCGCGGCGATGGCCGATTGGGGGCAAAACCTCAACGGGCGAGTCGGTGTGACCCCTCATCCGACCTCCTTCGGAGGCCACCTTCTCCCGCAAGGGGAGAAGGAACGGGAGTATGGTCACCACCATTTTCCGAGACGTCTAATCCGCCGCCGGCATCAGCAGGCGGTCGCCGCCTTCTTCGCGGATCTGGTCGCCGAGGTCGCGGCCGAGGCTGCGGGCGGAGTCCAGGTCGGCGGCTTCGACCTCGCCAAGGCGACGCAGGCGGTCCTTGCCATCGGCGGTGAGGGCCTCGACCACCAGGGTGAGGCGGCCGTCTTCGAGCCAGGCATGGGCGCCCATGGCGGTGCGGCAGGAGCCTTCCAGCGCCTCAAGCGCGCCGCGCTCGGCGGCGACGGCCAGGGCGGTTTCGGCGTGGTTCAGCGCCTTGACCCAATGAGCCTCCGCATCGGCGGCGCGGGTCTCGATGGCCAGAGCCCCCTGGCCCGGCGCCGGCGGAAATTCGATCGGATCGAGGGGGTGGCGGATGCGGCCGGCCAGGCCCAGCCGGTTCAGGCCCGCGAGCGCCAGGATCATGGCGTCGGCGTCGCCGGCCTCGAGCTTGGCCAGGCGGGTGTCGACATTGCCCCGCACTAGGACGAAGGCCAAATCGGGGCGGCGGAACTGGGCCTGGGCCTGGCGGCGGATGCTGGCGGTGCCCAGCCGCGCGCCTTGGGGCAGGTCGTCGAACGAAGCGAAGCCGGGGCTCAGGAAGGCGTCGCGGGGGTCCTCGCGCTCGGGCGTCGCGGCCAGGACCAGGCCCGGCTGGCGGGCGATCGGCACGTCCTTCATCGAGTGCACGGCGCAGTCGACGCGGCCGCCGATCAGGGCGTCCTCGATCTCCTTGGTGAACATCGACTTGCCGCCCAGTTCGGTCAGGCGGCGATCCTGCACCCGGTCGCCGGTGGTGGAGATGATCACCAGCGGCGCGACCTGTTCGGCCTCGGCCGGATCGGCGCCAAGGGCCGAAGCGATCGCCCGCTGCACCAGGCCCGCCTGGGTCAGGGAGAGCTTCGATCCGCGCGCGCCAATCCTGATCGGGTCCAAGGGCCAGGCCTCCGCCAATTGCGGCTGACATCGCTCGCGCCGCCCTGGCCTGCTACAGGAGCCGCGATGCGCCCGCAACCGAACCGCCAGCTGACCGTGCCCGACCCTCTGACTGTATTGGGCATCGAGACCAGCTGCGACGAAACCGCCGCCGGGGTGGTGCGTCGCCACGGCGACGGCCGGGTCGAGGTGATGTCCTCCATCGTGCTCAGCCAGGTGAAGGATCACGCCCCGTTTGGCGGGGTGGTGCCGGAGATCGCCGCCCGCGCCCATGTCGAGGCGATCGACGCGGTGATCCGGGCGGCCATGACCGAGGCGGATCTGGGTTTCGGCGATCTGGACGGAGTGGCGGCGACCGCCGGGCCGGGCCTGGTGGGCGGGGTGATGGTCGGGCTGTCGGCCGGCAAGGCGATCGCTCTCGCCAGGGGCCTGCCCCTGATCGCGGTCAACCATCTGGAGGGCCACGCGCTCTCCGCGCGGCTGGCGGCGGATGTGGCCTATCCGTACCTCCTGTTGCTGATTTCTGGCGGACATTGCCAGCTGCTGGACGTCGAGGGCGTGGGCCGCTGCACGCGGCTGGGCTCGACCATCGACGACGCCGCCGGCGAGGCCTTCGACAAGATCGCCAAGGCGCTGGGCCTTGGCTATCCGGGTGGCCCTGCGCTGGAGAAACTGGCCGTCGGCGGCGACGCCAGCCGCTTTCCCCTGCCCCGGATGCTGCTCGGCCGCGCCGGCTGCGACTTCTCCTTCTCCGGCCTGAAAACCGCCGCCGCCCGCCTGGCCGAGACGGTGACCGACGAGACCGACCGCCGCGACCTGGCCGCCGCCGTGCAAGGCGCCATCGCGCGCCAGCTCGCCGAACGCAGCGAGCGGGCGATGCGGATCTATGCGGAAGGGCATGGCGGCGATCGCAGATTCGTCGTCGCCGGCGGGGTGGCGGCCAATTCGGAGGTGCGACGGGTGCTCGAAGGAGTCGCGGCCGCGCATGGGTTCAGCTTCACCGCCCCGCCCCTGGACTATTGCACCGACAATGCCGCCATGATCGCCTTGGCGGGCGCCGAGCGGCTGGCGCTAGGGCTGGTCGATGGGCTGGACGCGGTGGCTCGGCCGCGCTGGCCGCTGGACGAGGAGGCCGCCTTGAACCGACCGACCCACGTACCCGGCCGCAAGGGAGCCAAGGCTTGAGCGGCTTCAAAAGCGCCGGGGTCATCGGCGGCGGAGCCTGGGGCACCGCCCTGGCCCAGGTCTGCGCCCGGGCCGGTCTGGACACCCTGCTCTGGGCGCGGGAGCCCGAGGTGGTGGAGGCGGTGAACGAGCGCCACGCCAACCGGCTCTTCCTGCCCGATATCGCGCTGGATCCGGCCGTCCGCGCGACCGGCGACCTGACTCAGACCGCCGGCCGCGACCTGATCCTGGCCGTGGTTCCGGCCCAGCACATGCGCGCCACCCTGGCCGCGCTCGGCCCGCATCTGCGCGCCGACCAGCCGGTGGTGCTCTGCGCCAAGGGGGTGGAACAGGGCTCGCTGAAGCTGATGACCGAGGTGCTGGCCGAGGCAGCGCCCCATGCGCGGCCGGCCGTCCTCTCCGGCCCCAGCTTCGCCGGCGAGGTGGCGCGCGGCCTGCCGACCGCCGTCACCCTGGCCTGCGCCGAGCCGGACTGCGGCGAGTCCCTGGCCGAGGCGCTGGCGACCCCCACCTTCCGCCCCTACTGGACCGACGACCTGATCGGCGCCGAGGCCGGCGGGGCGATCAAGAACGTGCTGGCCATCGCCTGCGGCGTGGTCGAGGGCCGTGGCCTGGGCCGCAGCGCCCATGCCGCCCTGGTCACCCGCGGGTTCGCCGAACTGACCCGGCTGGCGGTGGCGCTGGGGGGCGAAGCGCGCACCGTGGCCGGGCTCTGCGGCCTTGGCGACCTGGTGCTGACCTGCTCCAGCCCGCAGTCGCGCAATATGAGCCTGGGCCTGGCGCTGGGCCGCGGCGAGACCCTGGCCAGCCTGCTCGCCGACCGCCTGTCGGTGGTCGAAGGCGTGGAGACGGCGCCGGCCGTGCGCGCGCTGGCCGCCCGGCTTGGGGTCGAGACGCCGATCTGCGAGGCGGTGGCGGCGGTGCTGGCCGGCGAGCGCGACCTTGACGAGGCGATCGGCGGCCTGCTCTCCCGACCCCTTCGTTCCGAACTGGAGGACTGAGCATGACGCTCTACGTGCTGAGCTGCATCGACCGGCAAGACAGCCTGGAGCGGCGCTTGGCCGCGCGCGAGGCGCACCTGGCCTATGTCGGGGCCAACCGCGACATGGTGCGGATCGCCGGGCCCTATCTGGACGACGACGGACTGATGGCGGGCTCGATGTTCGTGATGGAGGCGCCCGACCGCGCCGCCGTTGAGGCCTTTTCAGCCGCCGACCCCTACGTCCTCGCCGACCTGTTCGAGCGGGTCGAGATCCACGTCTGGCGGGTGAGCGTGGGCGCCATCGCGTGAATGCAGCTCAACCGGCGCCCGATACGCGGCTCTGCGCCCTGGCCGACATCGCCGACCCAGGCGCCAAGGGCTTCTTCTTCCGCGCCGGGGATCAGATCTTCCTGGGCTTCGTGGTGCGCCGCGACGGCGTGGTCGCGGGCTTTATCGATCGCTGCCCGCATACGGGAACGCCGTTGGCGGCCCTGCCCGACCGTTACCTGACCCGCGAAGGCGACCTGATCGTCTGCTCGACCCACGGCGCGATGTTCCGGCCCCACGACGGCCTCTGCCTGGCCGGTCCCTGCGAAGGCCGCTCACTATGGCCCTGGCCGGTGATCGTGACCGGGGCGGAGATTCGGACAGCGCCGTGACGATCAGTGCCCGTTGGGCGCGCTGCCAAATCCGCCCGACCGGGCCGGGCCAATCACGGGGACCTGGGTCGCGTTCCGCGGCCCCGCGTCGTCGCCGACACTGTCCCATTGGGCCTGGGTCAGACAGATCCTGTGCACGACGTGGGAGCCGGTCTCGTCCTGCGATTGACAGATCAGCGGTTTCGCGGCGGCCGCTGGCGGGGCGTTTGCGGGCGCCGCGGCCAGCGGCGTTGAACTCGCGGCGTCAGGTGGGCTCGCGGCGTCGGCGGCGCTCGCCACGGCCGGCGCCGCCAAGCTCGCGCCGCCCAGCGCACTGGCTAGAAAGGCCAGACTGATTATGCGAAGCCACATGTCGATTCTCCTGGCCCTGCCTACAGGTTGCAGCGGCCGGCCCGCGGCGGCCAAGATTGCTGGTGTTTCAAAAACGGTGCTGACAGCGAGCGAGGCGCCCGCACTACGCCTCAGCCACCCGGCACCCCCGCTTCGGCGCCGCGGTGGACGGTGTCATTGAGATCATCCTGGGCGTCGCGGCTCTGCTGTTCCCATTGCGCCCGGGTCATGCAGACCTTGGTGCGGCCCAGGCGCGTGCCGATCTCGTCGGTCCATTTGCAGATCTGCGTGTTCGGATCATAGCCGTGCTTGAGGGGGGTCGCGGACGCTGTCGCGCCGGGCGCTCCGGCCGTGGCGGCGGACGGCGAGCCGGCTGGCGCGCCGTCGGCGAAGCAGGCGCCGCCGAGCGCGCTAGCGAACAGGACCGTGGCGAAGAGGTTGAGTTTCATGGCGAGTCCCCAAAGCGTTCCAGCGTTCAGCTTGCGGCCGCACCACCGTAGCGGTCAAGCCGGCGGCGCTTCCGCCCCGAAGGCCGCCACCTCGGCGATCAATCCTTGCACAGCCAGGGCCACCAGTTCGCCGCCTTTCTCCGGCGTCGCCAGGCCGGGATCGGAGCCCATGCGGCCATCGGGATGGCGGGCGCGGAAGTCGAGCGCCTCGCGGATGGGGCCGGATGAGGCGATCTGCGGCGCGTAGTTGGCCGACTTGATCGCGTCTGGATAGGCCCATTGGGTGACGGCGATCTCCGACGGCGTCGCGTGGCTGCCGTGGCCGGAGGGGAACTGGCGATAGGCCAGCTTGACCACTCCGCTCAGGTCCCACCAGTTGCGCAGCTTCAGGGCGAACCCGGCCGGGCGGTGGGCGAAGCTCGCCTCGGCATACAGTTCGGAAAAGGCCGCCTCGATGCTCGAGACATTGCCGCCATGGCCGTTCAGAAAATAGATCTTCTCAAATCCATGCAGCGACAGCGAGCGCACCCAGTCGCCGATGGCGGCGATGAAGGTCGAGGGCCGCAGAGAAATGGTGCCCGGAAAACCCAGATGGTGCTGGGCCATGCCGACATTGAAGGTGGGCCCGACCAGCATGTCGCCGGTCTTCTGCGCCTCATGCGCGATGATCTCGGGACAGAGCCAGTCGGTGCCGAGCAGGCCGGTGGGGCCATGCTGCTCGTTGGAGCCGATCGGGATGACGATGGTCCTGGAACGTTCGAGAAAGGCTTCGGCCTCCTGCCAGGAGGAGAGTTGCAGCAGCATGGGACGGTCTCCGGCCGAGCGGGTCTGGGCTGGCGCCGACACCCTAGCCGGATGAGCGGCCCTACAACACCGTCATCCCCCGCTGGAGCGGCTTTAGCCGCGGAATGCGGGGGACCCATGGTCGCTCACATCGGTCGGCGACCATGGGTGGCCCGGATAGACCGGGCCATGACGGAAGAGTGGCGCGGCTCAGTCCGCTCCCAGGTCCCTGCGGACGTATTTGTAGGTCTGGGGCGCCGCGCAGAGGCAGGCGTTCAGCGTTCCGTCCTTGGCCCACCAGATCAGGGTGGGGTAGCCGGGCTTGACGCCGTTGGCGTTGAGCAGGGGTTTCAAGCTGTCGACCAGGTCGCGGCCGGCGGCAATGACCGCGGTGCGGGCGACGTCGCCGTCGGCGGGCGCGATGTGCGGCGCCTTCCAGGCGTCGGCCGGGGTCGAGGTCCAGGTCTGGAACAGTCCCCAGTTGCGGTTGACCCAGAGCTCGGCCACCGTCGCGCGCTCGGCGGGGGTGGATTTTGCCGCGCCATTGACGTCCGGCGGGGCGATCATGATCACGCGGGTGTCGACGCCGGCCCTTTGCAGGCGCGCGAACTCGCTCTGTTCGTAGGCGTCGCACGCCGGACAGTCGCGCGTGGCGATGACATAGAGTTTCGGACCGCTCAGGCCGGGCGCGACCCAGCCGGCGCCGGCCAGCAGCTTGGCGATATCGGCCTGGCGGCTCTTGATCAGGTGCGGCCGCCAGCGGACGTCGATGTCCCACCAGAGATAGAGGCCGCCGAAGACGACGACGATGAAGCCGATCAGCATCGCCCAGAGCCGCAGTCGCTTCATCGGCCTTCCCCCCTGCCCTGGTCCACTATTGCATGGTCGGGATCACAAAGGCCGAGTCCTCGCTCATCCCCTCGGGCCAGCGCGCGGTGACGGTCTTGACCTTGGTGAAGAAGCGCACGCCTTCCATGCCGTGCTGGTTGGCGTCGCCGAAGGCCGAGCGCTTCCAGCCGCCGAAGCTGTGATAGGCCACCGGCACCGGGATCGGCACGTTGATGCCGACCATGCCGACCTCGACGCGGGCGGCGAATTCGCGTGCGGCGCGGCCGTTGCGGGTGAAGATGGCGACGCCGTTGCCGTACTGGTGCTTTGACGGCAACGCCACGGCTTCCTCGAAGCTCTCGGCGCGCACCAGCTGCAGGACGGGCCCGAAGATCTCTTCCTGATAGGTGCGCATCTCGGGTTTCACATGGTCGAACAGGTTGGGGCCGATGAAGAAGCCGGCCTCGAAGCCCTGCAGCTTGAAGTCGCGGCCGTCGACGACCAGCTCGGCGCCCTCGTCGACGCCCAACTGGATATAGTCGGTGATCTTCTGACGGTGCGCGGCGGTGACCACCGGCCCGTACTGGGCGGCGGCGTCGGAGGAGACCCCAATCTTCAGCGTCTCGATCTCGTCGAGCAGCCGCTCGCGCAGGGCCTCGGCGGTCTTCGACCCCACCGGCACAGCGACCGGCAAAGCCATGCAGCGCTCGCCGGCCGAGCCATAGGCCGCGCCCATGATGTCGTTGACGGTCTGGTCCAGGTCCGCGTCGGGCATGATGATGGCGTGGTTCTTGGCCCCGCCCATGGCCTGGACGCGCTTTCCGTGGCTGGTTCCGGTCGCATAGACATACTGGGCGATGTCTGACGAGCCGACGAAGCTGACCGCCCGGATGTCGGGGTGGGCCAGGATGGCGTCGACGCAGACCTTGTCGCCATGCACCACGTTGAGAATGCCAGCCGGACCCCCAGCCTCCATGAAGAGTTCGCCAAGCCGCACCGGCACACTGGGGTCCTTCTCCGACGGCTTGAGGATGAAGCTGTTGCCGACGGCGATCGCCACCCCGAACATCCACATCGGGATCATCGCCGGGAAGTTGAACGGGGTGATGCCGGCGACCACGCCGAGCGGCTGGCGCATGGAATAGACGTCGATGCCCGGCCCGGCGCCTTCGGTATATTCGCCCTTCAGCGCGTGGGGGATGCCGCAGGCGAACTCGATCACCTCCAGCCCGCGCTGGATGTCGCCGCGACTGTCGGCGACCACCTTGCCGTGTTCGGACGAGAGCAGGTTGGCCAGTTCGTCCATGCGCGCCTCGACCAGGCGCTTGAACTCGAACATCACCCGCGCCCGGCGCTGGGGGTTGGTCGCCGCCCAGCCGATCTGCGCCCTCGCCGCCGCCTGCACGGCCGTGCCCAGCTCGCCCGCGTCGGCGAGCGCCACGTGGGCCTGAACCTCGCCGGTATTGGGGTCGAACACATCGCCGAACCGGCCGGACTGGCCGGCGACGGCGGCGCCGTTCACGAAATGCTGGATGTCACGCATGGGAAGGCTCTCGAACTTGGAGGAAGCCGACCTTCTAAGCCGGCCTCGGCGGCGGCGGTAGGGGTTGCCCGCGCCGCGGCCAACGGCGCATGTTCGCGGCATGACCGCATCCGAACCGGGGCCGCGCATGATCCTCCCGGCCGAGGGCGATTTCCGCCTGGCCGACGAGGCCGCGACGGCCCGGCTGGGCGCGGCGGTGGCCCGCACCCTGGCCGCCGGAGAAGCGGTCTGCCTGAAGGGCGTGCTGGGCGCCGGCAAGTCGACCCTGGCGCGCGGCCTGATCCGCGAACGCACAGGGAGCGGCGAAGATGTGCCCAGTCCCACCTTCACCTTGGTGCAGTTCTATGAGGGCGACGGCCTGAAGCTGGCCCATTTCGACCTTTATCGGCTGACCAGTCCCGGCGAGGTGGATGAGATCGGCCTGGACGAGGCGCTGGACGATGGGGCCGCGATCATCGAATGGCCCGAACGGCTCGGCCGACATCTGCCACGGCATCGACTCGATATAGAGGTGCTGATCGTCGGCGAAGCGGGCCGCGAGAGCCGGCTCGCGCGCCTCAATCCCCACGGAGACTGGGAAGGACGGCCGCTTGAGTTCTGATCGCGCGGCGGAAAAGGCCGCCTTCCTCGCCGCCAACGGCCTTGGCGACGCCCGGCGCGAGCGCCTGGCCGGCGACGCCTCGACGCGCCTCTATGAGCGGCTGCATCGTGCGGGCAAGCCCAGCCTGATCTTCATGGACCAGCCGCCCAATGCCGAGACCGCGCCCTGCCCGCCGGACGCGACGCCGGATCAGCGCCGGGCCCTGGGCTACAACGCCAGCGCGCGGCTGGCGGCCGGCCGGGTCGAGGCCTTCGTCGCCTGCGCCACCTATCTGCACGGCCGGGGGCTCTCGGCGCCGGAAGTGGTCGCCGCCGACGCGCCGGCGGGCCTGGCCGTGCTCGAAGACCTGGGCGACGACCTCTATGCGCGGCTGATCGAGGCCGGGGGCGACGAGACGCCGCTCTATGACGGCGCCATCGACGCCCTGGTGCACCTACATGCCGAACCGCCGCTGGCCAAGCTGGTCGGACCGGGCGCCGAGTGGCCGCTGCTGGTTTATGACGACCTCGCCTTGCAGACCGGCGGACTGATGTTCTTGGAGTGGTGGCCGAAATATGCCGGCCAGCCGCCGTTCTCCGCAGAGGCTGTCACCGAATGGGAGACACTCTGGGCGCCGATCCGGGCGCGCGGCGTCGCCGGCGCCGAGGTCTTCTGCCACCGCGACTACCACGCCGAGAACCTGATCTGGCTCCCCGATCGCCCGGGAATCCGCAAGGTGGGCCTGCTCGACTTCCAGGACGCGCTCCGCGCCCATCCGGCCTGGGACCTTTCCATGCTGCTGCACGACGGCCGCCGCGACGTTTCGCCGGAACGCGAGACCGCGTCGCTTGAACGTTATCTGGCCGCGCGACCCCAGGTGGACCGCGAGCGGTTCCTGGCCGACTATTACGGCCTGGGCGCGATGAATTCCGCCCGCATCCTGTTCATCTTCGCCCGCCAGGTCGCCGGCTTCGGCCGGCCGCGCTACGCCGCGTTCATGCCGCGCATGTGGCGCTATCTCGACCGCTGCCTGGAGGCGCCGGAGCTGGCGCCGATCAAGGCCTGGTTCGCCCGCAACGTGGTGCGGGAGCCGCGGGCGTGAGCGGTCCCAGGACCGCCATGGTGCTGGCCGCGGGGTTGGGGGTCCGCATGCGACCCCTGACCAACGACGGGCCCAAGGCCCTGGTCGTGCTGGCCGGCAAGACCCTGATCGACCACGCGCTGGACCGGCTGGTCGATGCGGGCGTCGAGACCGCCGTGGTCAATGTCCATGCCTTCGCCGACCAGCTCGAGGCCCATCTGGCCAAGCGAAAAACACCACGCATCCTCATCTCCGACGAGCGTGCTGAAGCGCTGGAAACCGGCGGCGGCTTGAAAAAGGCGATACCGCTGCTGGGCGAGAGCCCGGTCTGGGTCTGCAATATCGACGCGCCCTGGATCGAGCACGGCGCCTCGGCCCTGGACGCGGTCGCCGGGGCCTTCGATCCCGAGCGGATGGACGTCTGCCTGCTGCTGGCGCCCACCGCCGAATCCATCGGTTTCCGCAACACCGCCGACGGCGCCAATACCGGCGACGTGTTCCGCGACGCCGATGGGCGGATACGCTTCAAGGCGCCCGGAGAGGCCGCGCCATTTCTCTATGTCGGCTTCCAGATCACCAAGCTCGACGTCGTTGCCGACGGCCCGGAGGGACCGTTCGGCCTGCTGCCCGTCTGGAGAACCCTTTCGGCGCGGGGCCGAATCTTCGGTGTCCCGTCCCCTGGCCTGTGGATGCACGTGGGAACGCCGGAGGGCCTCGAGGCGGCCGAGGCGATCTACGCCTCGCTTCCCGCCGGCGGGGCGAAGGCCGGGCGCGGATGACGCCCTTCGGCCGACCCGCGCCGCGCTGGTTCAGCATTGCGCCGCACCGGCCCTTCCTGGCCGACTTGGCGGAGGGGCTGTTGGAGGCACTCGCGGCCGGTGGGCCGCAGGCCCTGTCCGACGCGGTCGTGCTGGTCCCCTCGCGACGGGCAGCGCGTGGCTTGGCCGAAGCCTTCGTCGCGGTCGGCGGCGGCCGGGCGCTGCTGCTGCCGCAGATCCGCGCCCTTGGCGACCTGGACGAGGGCGAGCCGCCCTTCGAGCCCGGCGATATCGCGCTCGACCTGCCGCCGGCCATCTCGCCCTGGCGGCGTCGGTTCGAGTTGGCGCGATTGACCGCCGAAAACGCCCCCCTGGTCGGCCGCTCGCTGGACGCCACCGCGGCCCTGGAACTGGCCGACGCGCTGGGGCGCTTCCTGGACGGCGTCGACATCGACGAGGCCTGGCCGCTGAAACCGCCCGCCGACTGGGTCGCCGCCGAGATGGCGCGCCACTGGCAGGTCTCGGCCGACTTCCTCGATCTGGCGGTTACGGCCTGGCCGCTCCGCCTTGCTGAACTCGGCCTGGTCGACGTGACCGCGCGGCGGGTGGCCCTGACCCGCGCGCTGGCCGAGACCTGGGGCGTCGCGCCGCCGACCGGCGTACTGGTCGCCGCCGGCTCGACCGGTTCGACCCCCGCTACCGCGGCCCTGCTCTCGGCGGTGGCCAACGCCCCGCAAGGCCTCGTCGTCCTGCCCGGCCTGGATCAGGACCTCGCCGATCCGGCCTGGGCCGAAGTCGGCGACCAGCATCCGCAGGGCGCCATGAAACGCCTCCTGGCCCAGGCCGGCATAGAGCGGGGCGCGGTCAGGCCCTGGTCGCCGGCGCGGCCGGGCGATGCGCGCGGGCGCTGGCGGCGCAGGATCGTCAACGAGGCGCTGCGTCCGGTCGAGGCCACCGCCGACTGGCTGGACCAGATCGCGACGCTGAAGGCCGAGGGCGAGCGCGACGGCGTCGATCCCATCGCCGAGGGCCTGGCCGGGCTTTCGCTGATTGCGGCGCGCAACGAGGAAGAAGCCGCCCAGATCGCCGCCCTGGCCTTGCGCGAAGTGCTGGAGACCCCCGGCCGGACCGCCGCCCTGGTGACGCCGGACGCAGGGCTGGCGCGGCGGGTCTCGGCGCGGCTGGCGCGCTGGGGCATCGAGGTGGATTCCTCCGCGGGCGCTCCGCTCGCCGGCTTCCCGGTCGGCCAGCTGACCGCTCTGATGGCGCGGCAAGCGGCCGACGCGCTCGATCCGGTCGGGCTGCTGGCCATACTTAAACACCCCCTGGTCCGCCTGGGCCCGGGCGCCGAGGCGCTGGAGCGGTGGGCGCTGCGCGGCGCCCGGCCTCGCGACTGGGCCGACATCGCCGCGCGGCTGGAAGAAGCGGCCGGTCGAAACCGTGCGGGCATCGACGACGCCGTTCGGCTCGCGACCCTGTTGCGTGACGCCCTGGAAGCCGCGTCCGCCCCCTATACCGGCGAAACCGCGACCCCGGCCGAGGCGGCGCGCGCCCTGGCCGAGGCCATGGAAACCTTGGCGACGGGTCCCGACTTCACCGATCCTGGCGCGCTCTGGGCCGGGCCGGCCGGGGAATGCGCCGGCGACCTGATCGCCGCCCTGATCGGTGAGAGCGACGGCCTGCCCGAGGTGACTCCGCGCCTGTTCGCCGAGTTGGTCGAGGATCTGCTGGCGGCGGAAACCGTGCGGGCCGGCGGCGCCACCCATCCGCGCCTGCGCATTCTGGGCGTGCTGGAAGCCCGGCTGATCCATGCCGACCGGCTGATCCTGGGCGGGCTCGAGGAGAGCGTCTGGCCCCAGGCCGCCCCGGTCGATCCTTTTCTGTCGCGGCCCATGCGCGAGGAGCAAGGCCTGTCCTCGCCCGAGCGGCGCATCGGCCTTTCCGCGCACGACTTCGCCCAGGCCGCGGCCGCCGGCGAGGTCATCCTGCTGACAACTTCGCGGCGCTCAGGCGCGCCGGCGACGCCCTCGCGCTGGCTCTGGCGCCTGCAGACCCTGGCGCGAGGCGCGCGGGTCGAAATGCCAAGCCGGCCCGATCTGGTTGCCTGGGCGCGCGCCCTGGACGCGCCAGAACGGTTCGCGCCTTCGCCGAGGCCAAGGCCGACCCCGCCGGTCGCCGCTCGGCCGCGCAAGATGGCCGTCACCACCGTGGAGCGCTGGCTGCGCGACCCCTACGCGGTCTATGCCCGCTATATTCTTGACTTCTATCCCCTGGAGCGGCCGGCCGAACCGATCGAGGCCCGCGCCCGCGGGTCGGCGGTGCACAAGGCCTTCGAGCGGTTCGCGGTCGAACAGGCCGGCGAACTGGGCGACGATGCGGAGGCGCTGTTCGCCGACATGCTGGTCGACGAGCTTGGCCGCGCCGGCATGCTGCGGCCCAGGCTGGCGCGCGAGCGGGCGCTGGCGACGCGCGCCGCGCCCTGGGTGATCGAGTTCGAGCGCCGGCGGCGCAACGGCGCGCGGCTGCTGATTGAGCAGAACGGCGCCTATCCGCTGCCGACGGCGGGGGGCGACTTCACCCTGACCGCCCGCGCCGACCGGATCGAGTGGCGGGTCGACCGCGCCGACGTACTCGACTTCAAGACAGGCGCGCCGCCGAGCCCCAAGCAGGTGGAAAGCGGGCTGTCGCCGCAGCTGACCTTGACCGCGGCCCTGTTGCATCTGGGCGGCTTCGCGGACCTCGGCCCGATCCGGCCGGGCCAGCTGGTCTATGTGCGGATCCTCGGTGCGCGCGAGGGCGGACGCGAAGAGGTGCGCGCCGAGGCGGGCGAGAGCCTGGACATGGCGTTGACAGCGCTGGATGGGCTTCGCCGGCGCATCGACCTCTTCGACAACCCGACCACGCCCTACGTCTCCTGGGCCGCGCCACAGTTCATCAGCCAGTTCGTCGGCGACTACGACCATCTGGCGCGGCTGTGGGAATGGCATGTGATCGGCGATGAGGAGACGGGCCCGTGAGCACAGCCGTCCAGACCCAGATCGAGGCCTCCAACCCCGCCACCTCGGTCTTCGTCACCGCCAATGCCGGCTCCGGCAAGACCCGCACCCTGGTCAGCCGGGTGGCGCGCCTGCTGCTGCGGGGAACGCCGCCGGAGGCCATCCTCTGCGTCACCTATACCAAGGCGGCGGCGGCCGAGATGCAGAACCGGCTGTTCGAGCTGCTGGGCGAGTGGGCGGTGGCGGAAGACTCGAAGCTGGCCAAGGACCTCGTCGACCTCGACGAGAGTCCGGACAACCTGCCCCGCGCCCGGCGCCTGTTCGCGCGTGCGCTTGAGACGCCGGGGGGCTTGAAGATCCAGACCATCCACGCCTTCTGCGAAAAGCTGCTCAAACGCTTTCCGCTCGAGGCCGGGGTCTCGCCCACCTTCCAGGTGCTGGAGGACGCCGCCCAGGCCGAGGTCTCGGCCTGGGCCCGCGACGCCGTGGCCGAGGCGGCCATCGAGGCGCCGGAGGGGCCGATCGGCAAGGCCTATGCCCACTTCGCGGTCGAACTGGACTGGCAGCGCTTCAACACCATGTTCGCCGACTTCGCGGCGCGGCGCGCGTCGATCGAGGACTATGTGAGGGCCAACGAGGATGCGGCCGGCTACGCGGGAGACATCTGGTTTCGCTGCGGCTTCGACGTCCGCACCGAGCCGGAGGCGATCGAGGCCGAGGCGGTCGACGGCGTCGACTGGGCCGGCTGGCGCGACGCCGCCACGGCCCTGTCCGGCGGCGGCGCGAACGACCAGGCGCTCGGTCGGGCCATGGCCAGCGTGACGCAGGATCATCTCTTTGCCCGAGTCTGGGCCTGCTTCTCCACGGAGACCGGCCAACCCCGCGCCAAGCTCAGCGCCAATGCGCTCGATCCACGGGTTCGCGCCTGGCTGACCGCCGAACAGGCCCGGCTGGGCGCGGCCAACGAACGGGCCAAGGCGGCGCGGATCGCCCGCGATACCGAGTACGCCATCACGCTCGCCCTCGCCTATGCCCAGCTCTACGAGGGCCAGAAGGCCTCCATCGGCGCGCTGGATTTCGGCGACCTGATCGCGCGCACCTGGGACCTGCTCAAGGCCCGCGCCGACGCCGCCTGGGTGCTTTACAAGCTGGACGGCGGCATCGACCACATCCTGCTGGATGAAGCCCAGGACACCGCGCCGGACCAGTGGGACATCCTCCACGCCCTGACCGACGAGTTCTTCGCCGGGGCGGGGCGGGTTCGGCCGGATGAGCGAAAGAACCGCACGGTCTTCGCCGTCGGCGACCGCAAACAGTCGATCTATTCCTTCCAGGGCGCCCAACCGAAGCAGTTCGTCGTCGAAGCCGACGCCTATCAGGCGCAGATCGAGGGGGCGGGCGGCGACTTCCTCAGGGCGTCGCTGGAGGACAGCTGGCGCTCGACCCCCGAGGTGCTGAGCTTTGTCGACGCGGTCTTCGCCGACGCGCAAGCCGCCGCCGGCCTGATTCCGGAACCGGGCGACGAGCCGCTGCACCACCGGCCCTTGCGCGATCCAGGCTTTGGCGCGGTCGAGTTCTGGCCGCTGGAGACCAGCGAGCCGGACGAGGAGACCGATCCCTGGGCGCCAGTCGATGTCGAGCCAAAGGAGAGCGGCGGCAAGAAGCTCGCCCGCCGGATCGCCAAGTCGATCAGGGCCATGATCGAGGCGAAGACGGCGGTGTTCGACAAGACCGCCAAGGCGCCGCGTCCAGCGACGGCGGGCGACTTCCTGATCCTGGTGCGGCGGCGAAACGCCCTCTTCCACGAGATCATCCGGGCGCTGAAACGCGAGGGCGTCGCCTCGGGCGGGGCCGACCGGCTGCAGCTCTCCGAGCACATCGTCTTTCAGGACCTGGTGGCGCTCGGCCGGTTCGCGCGCTTCCCCGACGACGACCTGACCCTGGCCGCCCTGTTGCGCAGCCCCTTCTGCGACATCGATGAAGACAGTCTGTTCGCGCTCGCCCACGGCCGCGGCGGCGCGTCGCTCTGGGCGAGGCTGAACGCCCGCGCCCCTGAACGCCCCGAATGGGCCGCGGCGCGCGACTTCCTGAGCTGGGCCAGGGCCGAGGCGGGAACGCGGCCGCCCTTCGACCTCTACAGCCGAGTCTTGAGCCGGCTGGATGCCGATGGCCGCTCGATGCGCCTGCGCCTGCTTACCCGCTTCGGGCGCGAGGCGGAGGACGCCATCGAGGCCTTCCTCGGCGAGGCGTTGGGCCTCGAGAAACGCCGCGTTCACGACCTGGAACGGTTCCTGGACGAGATGGTCAGGACCGACCTGGAGGTAAAGCGCGAGGCCGAGGATCTTGGCGGCGAAGTGCGGGTGATGACAGTGCACGGCGCCAAGGGGCTGGAGGCGCCGATCGTCATCCTGCCGGACACCACCACCCGCGCCCGCGCCCAGGGCGGGCCGCTGCTGGAGAGTCAAGGCGGCGGCTTTCTCTGGGCCCCGCGCAAGCCCGAGGACTGCCCGGCCTCGGCGGACGCCCGGACGGCGCGCGAACAGGCGGCCGACCAGGAGAGCCTGCGTTTGCTCTATGTCGCGCTCACCCGCGCCCGCGACCGGCTGGTCATCGCCGGGGTGAAGATGGCCGAGCAGTTTTATCGCGGCAGCTGGCACGAGATCGCCATGCGCGGCCTTGAGCGGGCGGAGATCGCGGCCGGGACGCGGGTGATCGAGGACGACGGCGAGGGGATGAGCCGCTATGGCGCCGATCCGGTTCCTGCCGCGGCGATCGGTGCGCGCGGAGAGCCGATAACCGCCCTGCCGGCCTGGGCGCGCCGGTTCGCGCCGGCCGAGCCGCTAGTGGTGCGCTACGCCTCGCCCTCGACCTTTGTTGACGCCGAAAAGGGCCCGGCGCCCTCGCCGCTGGCCGAGCGCGACGGGCTTGGCCGCTTCCGGCGCGGCATCCTGATTCACCGGTTGCTGCAACTGCTGCCCGACCTGGCGGCCGACCGACGCGCCGGCGCGGCCGCGAGCCTGCTGGCCCGCGAACCGGACCTGACCGACAGCCAGCGCGAGGAAATGGTCGCCGCGGCCCTTGGCGTCCTGAACGACGAGCGCTTCGCCGCCGTCTTCGGGCCCGGCTCGCGACCCGAGGCGGCCGTCGCCGGCGGCGCCAGGACGCTGCCCAAGGACCTGGCGGTCTCCGGCCGCATCGACCGGCTGCTGGTCGAGCCCGGCCGGGTGCTGGTGGTGGATTTCAAGACCAACCGCCCGGCCCCCGACCGCATCGAGGACGCCGACCGCGCCTATCTCACCCAGATGGCCCTCTATGTCGCCGTCCTGGCCGAGGTCTTCCCGGGCCGCGCCGTCGAGGCGGCCATCGTCTGGACCGACGGACCAAAGCTGATGTCGATTCCAGAAAAGATGGTGAGTGAAACTCTGGCCGCGATCGGGGCGACAGTTGAACCCGGGGCCGGCTCTGCTTAGATCGCTTACCCGGACCCCATCATGGGCAATCCGAAGAGGAGCTTGCGCTCAATGAGCACCGTTACGGTCACCGACGAAACCTTCGAGCAGGACGTGCTGAAGGCCGGCAAGCCGGTTCTGGTCGATTTCTGGGCCGAATGGTGCGGCCCCTGTAAGCAGATCGCGCCGGCGCTGGAGCAGATCGCCGAAGAGCTGCACGACCAGGTCACCATCGCCAAGCTGAACATCGAAGACAGCCCCACAACGCCGTCGCGCTATGGCGTGCGCGGCATCCCGACCATGATGCTGTTCAAGGACGGCCAGATGGCCTCGATGAAGGTCGGCGCCATGCCCAAGCAGAAGATCCTGGAGTGGCTGAGCGAGACCGGCGTCAAGGCGCCGGCCTAAAAGGCGCCGCCTAGACCTCGAACCGGTAGCTCTCGCCGTCGCGGACCACGTGGCCGGCGGTGGGCGCGGCGAAATGGGTGCCGATCACCAGCGTTCCGTCGCGAACAAACTCTTCGAACATCCGCTCGCGCGTCGCCGTCGATTGGCGGCCGTCATAGTCCACCTTGGTGTCCCAGTCGGGATGGGCGAGCTGGCAGGGGTGGTGGACGAAGTCGCCGGTGATCACCGCCTCCTCGCCCTTCGAGGTAATCCGCACGCTGACATGGTCGATGGTGTGGCCTGGGGTCGGCACGAGGCTCACCTCTTCACAGACCTGGTGATCGCTGGCCACTAGGTCCACCAGCCCCGCGTCCCAGACCGGCTGGACGGAATCGGCGAAGACCGCGGCCTCGGCCGCCGGCGAGTCCGGCGCGGCCTTCCAATAGTCGAACTCGGCCCGACCCATCAGGTAGCGGGCGTTCGGGAAGGTCGGCTCCCACTTGCCGTCGACCAGCATGGTGTTCCAGCCAACATGGTCGATGTGCAGATGGGTGCAGAGCACCACGTCGATACTTTGCCGGGAAAAACCGGCCGCCTCGAAATCCTTCAGGAAGCTGGTCTGCAGCTGGCTCCAGGGTTGGATGTGGCGCGGTTTGTCGTTGCCGATGCAGGTGTCGACCACGATCCGCTTTGTCGGCGTCTCCACCACCAGGGCGTGGATGCTCATGATCAGCCGGCCCTCGGCGTCGGCGAAGTTGGGTGCGAGCCACGGGATGGCCTTGATCGCCTCCAGGGTCGCTGAGTCGATCAGGAACGGGCCGGCGCTGATCAGCGGGATTTCGACGATACGGGTCACCCGCACGTCGCCGATGGCCCAGGTCAGGTTCATGCCCGGTCCTCCCGAGAGATCAGCCCATGGCCGGTGAATGCTGTAGCACGCCCAGGAGCTGGATGCGGAAGATCAGCAGGCTGTTGGGCGGGATGGCGTCGGGGCCGTGCGCGCCATAGCCCAGCGACGGCGGCACATAGAGGATCCACTCGTCGCCGGGCCGCATCATCGGCAGGGCTTCCAGCCAGCCGGGAATCAGGCCGGCCAGCGGCAGGTCGGCCGGCTCGCCGCGGGCGAAGGAGGAATCGAACACCTTGCCGTCCAGGAACTTGCCTTCGTAATTGACCTTCAGCTCGTCGCCGGGGCCTGGATGTGGACCGTCGGCCGGGCCGGAATGGACCACCTTGTACTCCAGCCCCGAGGGCAGGGTGATCACGCCCGGCTGTTTGCCGTTGGCGGCCAGAAAGCCTTGCGCGGCCTTCAGATTGTCCCCGGCCGGGTCGCCGGAATGACAGGCGCCGACGCCCAGTCCCAGGACCAGCGCGACGGCGAGAACAAGCGCCCGCATCAGAGCGGCCTCGGCGGATAGCCGGCGTCGCGCAGCGCCTCGATCACCTCGGCCGTATGCCGCGCGTCCCTGGTCTCGATCATGATGTCGAACTCCGCCCCCTTGGCCGGCACGTCCAGCGCCAGCCGATTATGTGACACCTCGACGATATTGGCTCCTCGTCCGCCAATCACCGCCGAAACATTGGCCAGAAGGCCGGGGCGGTCGTCACCGACGATCTTCAGCGACACCAGCCGCTGGTCGCGCACCAGTTCGCGGGTCAGCACCGAGGCGAGCAGCCGCGGGTCAATATTGCCGCCGGTCAGAATCAGCCCGACCTTGCGGCCGCGAAACCGCTCCGGATGCTCGATCAGCGCCGCCAGCGAAGCCGCGCCGGCGCCCTCGCAGACCGTCTTCTCGACGTTGCAATAGAGGGCGATGGCGTGCTCCAGCGACGGCTCGTCGACCAGCAGCACCGCGTCGATCAACGGCCGCACGATAGCGTAGGTCAGGTCGCCCACCCGCTTGACCTGGATGCCCTCGGCGATGGTCTGGCCGTTGGGCACCGAGTCCTCGCCGTTCATACGTGCGGTGAAGGAGGGGAAACTGGCCGGCTCGACGCCGACGATGCTGATCTCGGGTTTGATGTGCTTGGCCGCCGTCGCCACGCCGGCGATCAGGCCGCCGCCGCCGATGGCCACCGGGATCACCTCGAGCTCGGGCGCGTCTTCCAGCATCTCCAGCGCGATGGTGCCCTGGCCGGCCATGACGTCGACGTCGTTGAACGGGTGCACGAAGATCAGGTCGCGCGCCTCGCACAGCGCCTCGGCGTGAGCGGCGGCCTCCTCATAGGTGTCGCCTTCCAGCACCACCTCGGCCCCGAAGGCGCGGGTCTGCTGCACCTTCACGAACGGTGTGGCGCGCGGCATGACGATGGTGACCGGCACGCCCAGCTTCTGGCCGTGATAGGCCAGCCCCTGGCTGTGGTTGCCGGCCGAGGCCGCGATCACGCCACGGCCGCGGTCGTTGATCTGCAACAGCTTGTTCAGCGCCCCGCGTTCCTTGAACGAGGCGGTGAACTGCAGGTTCTCGAACTTCACCCACACCTCGGCGCCGGTAATTTGCGACAGCGTCTTGGAGTGACGGCAGGGCGTGCGTTCGATGTGGCCCTTCAGCCGCTCGGCGGCGGCCTCGATCTGGGCGAAGGCGAGGGTCATGGGAGTTTTTACTGAGACTAGGGGTGCGGAAAAGCCGCGCAACCTAGCGACGGCTTGGCGTCACCGCAATCCACGCCAGAGGTCGAGCCGGCGCATGGCCTTGGCGGGCAGCACCGAGACCTGCGGCCAGGGCAGTCGCTCGGCCGCCGCGCGGACGCCATACTGGGCCCCCCGCACCAGGCTGGCGGGCGAAGGCCGGCCGACGAAGCCATGCGCCACCGGGCGATGCAGATTGGCCAGCTGCTGCTTGAACCGGTAGTCGCCGGCGCCCAGATCGAGCGCGGTGAACGGCGTGTCGTCCATCCAGCGCAGGATCTCCTGGAACAGGATCAGGCCCGGCGAATAGCGCTCGAACTGCTCGTCATGGGCGATGATCCAGGCGTGCAGGGTGCGCGCGCCCCGCAGATGGAACTGGATGGCGGCCAGCTGGTCGCCGATGTGCAGGGAAAACAGCGCACCGCCAAAATCGCCGCCCTCTACCCTGTGCAGCTCGCGCAACAGGTCGACCGTCCATGGCGCGTCGAAGATCACCGTCTGGCCGGTGGCGAGATACTGTTTGCGCTTCCAGTCGAGCAGGGTGTCGAAAGCGGTTCGGCAACTGGCCAGAGCCTGGAACCGCACCGGCCCGACCTCGCGCTCGACCTTGCGGCGGCGCTTGTCGATGTCCTTCAGGACGCCCGATCCGGCTTCGCGCCGCTGGGCTTCGTAAGACCCGTAGCCGCCGGCGACGTCGATCACATAGGAGGTTACCGCCCCCCGCGCGTGGCCGGCGAAGGTCGGCTGGTCGGCCAGCATGTGGGAGAAGTCGAGCCGCTGGACGCCGAGCGCCTCGACCAGCCGCTTGGGCTCGATTCGCACCTCGGGACCGGCCACCAGCCCCTGATAGTCGCACATCGGCGCGCCCACCGGCATGGCCACCGCGCCGATGACCCGGGCGGGCAGAAAGCCGACGGGCTTGGCGCCCTCGCGCAGCACCGCCACCTGGATCGCGCCGCGCCGGCCGGCCTGGGCCCGCTCGACGGCCTGCGCCCAGGCGGGCGACAGGAAGGGGGAATCCAATGACGGATCCGCCGCCTGGATGGCCAGCCAGGCGGCGATGTCGGCGTCGCTGAGCGCGTTCGGGCGAACGACATCGATCAGCAAGGCGCGCTCCCGTTCCGTCATGAGGCCCCGACCCTAGCCGTCCGAGCGTTTCCGCAAGGTTTAGGCACAGGTCCAGGCGACAGGCTTAAACGGCTGCAATCCTCATGCCGAGGCGAGCGGCAGGGCGCGCAGGCGCCGGATGGGCGAAGCGATCGTCCAGATCAGCCCCGCCAGGATGCCGGCGGCGGCGACAAAAAGCATGGCGCGTATGCCGAAAGGCCCGGCCAGCAGCCCACCGGCGACGGCGCCGACGATCGCGATGGCCCCTCCAGCCGCCCGCATCGCCGCGCCCACCCGGCCAAGCAGATGGGCGGAGAACACCGACTGCTGCAGGCTCTTGATGCCGATCAGCATGGCGACGCCGAAACTGTCGCCGAGCAGCTGGGCTGCGATCATCATGGCGATGGCCAGTATCTTGGGACCCCCGGCAAAAGGGATCAAAAAGGCGCTCGCCGCCGAGACCATGGCGCTGACGATGATGGCCGGCCCGAACCCCACCCAACGGGTCAGGGTCGGAAAAAGCAGCGCCCCACCTAGCGCGCCCACCCCGCCCATGGCGATGGTCACGCCGAGCAAGGCCGGCGAGAAGCCCAGCGTGCGGATGG
>CALAEG010000071.1 GCA_937890965.1 uncultured Caulobacteraceae bacterium
CGCTGATCCGGCGATGCCGACCACGAACAGGCTAAGCGTGGAGTGCCGTCCGAACGTGTGGCCGACCCGCGCGCCGAATTCCGCCCAAGTCTGGTCGCCGACCCCGGCCGCCGGCACGAAGCCGAACCCGGGGATGGCGACGGGCAGCGACTGACTCTCACTGAAGGCGTGGGCGACGGCGAGGCCGCCGCCAAGCTCCCAGCCGCTGTTGAAATCATGGCTGTAGCGCAGACCGATCTTGCCGACCTGCATCTCATCGACGCCACTGCCCACGTGCGCCTCGAACGGATCGGCGCGCGACAAGGGCTCAACATAGCCGCCGATGGTCTGACGCTGGTCGCCATATTCGCCATAGACGCCTAGCTGATCGGTCTTGGCGATGTCCCAGATCCAGCCGAGGCGGCCATAGATCGCGCTGTTGTTGGCGTTGGTCGATCCCTGGCCGGTCGCCGTTCCGACCCCGTTGGCGTAGGTGCGGGTCAGAGTCAGGTTGTCGATGCTGCCGATCAGGCCGCCGATCTCGATAAAGGGCCGCGATGCGCCCATGCCGGTCGGCGCGTATCGTAAGGCCAGGGCCCCGGCGAGGCCATTGTCGGCCCGGACGTTCAGATAGTCCTGATCGCCCCACGACACCCCAGCCAGCAGCATCAGGCCGTTGTCGAAGGTCAGGCGCCCGCGCAAGCCGGCGCCGACGCTGCCGACCTCGACGAAGCCATGCATCTGACTGGGCGCGGCCAGACGATCCAGGTCGTCGGTGATCGGCGAGACAAAGCCGCGGCTTTGCACCAGGAGCCGCGTGCGCGCCTGCGACAGCTGATTGACTGAAGCCTGTACCGAAGCGGCCGTGGTGAGGCCCGCTATGGGCGGCGGAGTGGGCGTTGGAGTCGGGGTCGGGGTCGGCGTCGGAGTCGGAGTGGGCGTCGGCGCGGGTGTGGGTGTGGGTGTTGGGGTCGGAGCGGGCGTGGGCGTTGGGGTGGGCGCTGGCGTAGGTGTCGGCGTTGGAGTTGGCGTTGGAGTCGGCGTCGGCGTCGGAGTCGGAGTCGGCGTTGGCGTCGGAGTCGGCGTAGGTGTCGGGACAACCGCTGCGTCGATGTAGCGAACGACATAGGCCGTTGTAGTGGTCAGGTTCGGCGAGCCCGCCGGAACCTCGGCGCCGCCGATGAACGAGCCATCGGGGCTGATGGCGTTGGCGGTGAGCAGTTGCATGCCGCCGAGGTCGACGCCGGCGGCCGTCATCAGGGCGTTGAGGTCTTTCATCCCCGTCGCCGCCGTCCAGCGGAACGCGACCGAACTGTTCGGGATGGCGAACCCGCTTACCCCGCTATAGGAAATCGTCGTGTCAAAATTATAGGACGAGCCGACCACGATCGCGCCGTTCTCGCTCACTGCCAAGGCCGAAGAGTTCGCCAAACCCGACACCGTGCCGAGGCTCTGTGGTCCGGCCTGCTGAGCGTTCCACAAGACGGCGATGGTGTTGGCGTTGCCGGCAGTCGTCGCGAAACCCACCGTCGTCGAACCGTCGGCCGAGACAGCCGTGGCGGCGGAAATGCCGCCCAAATTACCCAAGTCAGTCATGACGCCCGCGCCGGTCGTGGCGTTGGACAGGGCCCAGCGAAACGCCTCTTCGTTGCCGGCCGCGTTGCTCGACTGACCCACGACGACATCGCCGGCGAAGTCCGTTGCCGCGGCGCTGGAATTGGGAGCGACGAATGGGGTGCTGCCGTTCGCGCCGGCGAGTACGCCCAGGTCGGCCATGCCGAGCGCGGAGGTCCACCGGAAGGCGTGCCCCGTCTCGGTTGCCGACCCGTTGCCGGCGGTGGCGGCCACCGCCATTTCGCCGACGATGACGCTGCCGTCGTTGTTCACGCCCAACCCTTGCGAACTGCTATTGCCGCCCGGGAGCGAGCCCAGGTCCACCACGCCGCCGGCCGGGGTCCACATAAATGCGCCGCCCGGATCCGCGGTGCCCACGACCGTCAAGTTGCCGCTGATCGCGTTGCCGGTCAGCGTCTCGCCGGGCGGCTCGTCAACGATAACGTACACGGGATCCGTGCCGCCTGGTGGCGTGTACAGGATTTCAAAAGCGGGGGTAGGCGTCGGCGTGGTGAGGGTGACCCCATCGTAGACCTCCATAAGTTCGAGGAGCGTAAGGATGGATAGTCGGGGTTCGTCCGGCCCGTCTATGACCCCGTTTGTGAAAGCTAAGCTGACCATCGCGGCAGCCTCGGCTTGTGCTGCATCAAGGGTCGGGAAGTTGTTGATGTTGTCCGCCTTCGCTTGTCCGACGAGCATGGGCAGGATTGCGATGGACATCATGCCGGCGGCGGCGGTTTCCAGCCGCCGGGATCGGCGCGGCGCACCATCTTGACTTCGCCTGGACGGGAGACCGGGCGCCAACCCGCCCGCCCCTATGGTCTCGGGCGCTATGTGATCGGCCATCAGTCCTAGGACCCGGAAATCGCGACAGCTTCCCGCGGCCCCGCGCCGCGCTTGGGGGCCATAAGACGACAGACGGCCAAGGCGCGCATGTCCCAAACGGGACATAGCCGCCGGACTGGCGGGCGCGCCGGCTAAAACCGGCTGAAAATGGCGACCAGCTCCGCCTGGCGGCTGACGCCGATCTTCGCGAAGATGGATTTCAACTGGTTGCGAACGGTGCCAGGGCTGGTTTGCAGGATCCTGGCGGTGTCGACGACCGTTCTGGCGTCCCCGATCAGTCCGGCGACACGGGCTTCGGCGGGAGACAGGCCGAAGAAGGACGCCATCTGTTGGACGCGGGTAAGGTTGACCTCGTCGGATCGGGCGTAAGGGACCAGCACCGCCCAGGACAGGAAGGGCGTCATCCCGGACGGCACCATCATTGAGGCGGGCACGACGCTGAACAGCCACCAATGGCCGTCGTCGTCGGTCAATATGGACGAGGCCTGCCTGGACTGGGTCAGCGCGCGATCGACTGTCATCTTCACGCGGGCCTGCTGTTCGGCGCCGCAGACGACGAGCCGCTCGCCGCGCACGCCGAGGACGTTGGTGGTTTCCTGGCCCTGGCGGACGACGAAGGCCCCGCCGCTGGCGTCGAAACCGAACAGCGAACGGCGCGCCTCATCGATCGGATCGAGGCTAAGACCGTCAAGTCCGCCCATCATCTGGGTTATGCGCGCCGTGGCGCGGATGAGCGGCAGCTGAGCCGACAGGACGGCGAGATCATCCGGTTGAAAGGCGCCCTGCCGGGTTGTGCGCCTGAGCGTGAGATTGACCGTCTCGGAGTCGGGAGACCCGGACAGCAACGCGCAGGCATGCCAGCCGAAACCGCGCGGGCGAAGAAAGTCCTGATAGAAGGGATTCCGGTCGATCTCGTCGGCGGAAAAATCGTCCTGATCGAGCCGAAATCCCTCGGTGAGGATTGGATTGACCTTTTGCGGCCTCGGGTCGTGTGGTCTGTCGGCGCTGATATAGGGCGCCACATGTTCCAGCAGCGATTTCGAGGTGATGGCGCCCATCTGGGTGGTTCGATGGCTGTAGGTGAGCGTGGCGCCTTCCGCATTAACGGCGTTGGCGATCTCCTGCAGAGCGGCGGCCATCCCGCCGGCGGTGAAACAGGCATTCAAGATTGCTTCGGACGCCGATGGAAAAGCCACGCCATCTCCCAAGCCAGGCTGGAATACGCGCCAAACAAAAACCCACCTGGGGTTTAGCATCGTATTTCCCTCGCGTCAGCGAGGGTTGTTCGGCCGAGCGCGGCCAGGCAGTCCTTGTCGCCTTCTAATGCGGGACGCACGCCAGCGGGCGCCTTTGACGGCGACTCCGTCCAGGGACAGCTTGTGATGCGCTGGATTCCGGACCAGGAGTCGACGCCCACTACCGAACAATAGCGGCATTAGGTAGCAAACGGGACTAACCAGCCGATCCCCTTTTGGGGGTCCGGGGGTATTTTGTGCGCCATGAGCGAGACGCGCTTCAGTCAGGATCGAGGCCGAGCAGATGCTCTTCGAGCACCGCCTGGGCGGCGCCCATGCCGGCGAGTTTGAGCCAGCCAGCAGCCGTTTCGGTCCATCGAGCCCTCGCGGTCGGATCGCGCGACGATAGGGCCACCTCACTCGCTCTATGGGCTCGCGCGCGGCATTCGGCGGGGGTCATCATGGGGGGTGACGTTCCAGTGACGGCCGCTCGCACAACGCCGCGACCCACGCATGACGCGCCCAATTCCGTCTCAGGTCTAGTCAGGAAGCGCGCCGAGATCGCCGGCCAGATAGAGGTCGCCCAGATCGGGCTACGGCGCATGATCGCCGACCTCGACCATATCGACGCGGCGATCCGCATCTTCGCCCCGGAATTGGCGACGGAGACGATCAAGAGCCGCCCTAACCCGCCTCAGCATCAAGACCGCGCCACCGCGCATGCCGTTGGAACCTATTCACGAGGCCTAACCGCACGGAGCACTATGATCGCCGGTAGATGGGCCGGTC
>CALAEG010000072.1 GCA_937890965.1 uncultured Caulobacteraceae bacterium
CGCCCAGCCAGTTGATTTCCTTCAGGCTCAGGGACGCCGTTAGCAGCGCTTCACGCGGCCCGACGATGACCTGGCGCGCGGCCGGGTCCAGGCGGACCACGAACAGCGGATCGCCGACGGCGACGTTCAGGCCGCGCCTCTGGCCGACGGTATAGCGGCTGACGCCTTCGTGGCGGCCGAGCACACGACCATCGACATGCACGATCTCGCCCGCCGCCGCGGCTTGCGGGCGCAGCCGGTCGATCACGGTGGTGTAGCGGCCTTCCGGTACGAAACAGATGTCCTGGCTGTCGGGCTTATCGGCCACGGCCAGGCCAAGCTCGGCGGCAACCTGCCGCACGACCGGCTTGGGCAGGCCGCCCAGCGGAAAGCGCAGAAAGTCGAGCTGGTCGCGGCTGGTGGCGAACAGGAAATAGGACTGGTCGCGGGCCGGATCGACCGCGCGGTGCAACTCGGGCCCGTTGGCGCCGACGAGCCTGCGCACATAGTGGCCGGTCGCCATGGCTTCCGCGCCCAGGTCGCGCGCGGTGTCCAGCAGGTCGCGGAACTTGACGGTCTGGTTGCAGCGCACGCAGGGGATGGGCGTCTCGCCACGCAGATAGGCGTCGGCGAAGTCCTCCATCACCGCCTCGCGAAAGCGGCTCTCATAGTCCAGCACATAGTGCGGCATGCCGATGGCCTCGGCGGCGGCGCGGGCGTCGTGGATGTCCTGGCCGGCGCAGCAGGCGCCCTTCTTCTGCACCGCCGCGCCATGATCGTAGAGCTGCAGGGTGACGCCGACCGCCTCATAGCCGGCGCGCTTGACCAGGGCGGCGGTGACGGTCGAGTCCACGCCGCCGGACATGGCCACCAGCACGCGCGCGCCCTTGGGCAGCGCGATCTCGGTCGCGGCCACGGCGATGGCGTCGGTTTCGGCGATATCGAGCGACATGATGGATCTTTGGCGAAACGAGCCGCCAATCTAGCGATTGCCGCCCGGCTTTGCGAGGCCGGGCCGCCGGCTCAGTGTGCTGGATCTGAAGTTCGCCCGCATATTGGGTATCGCTCTGAGCGAACTTCAGATCCAAGAAGCACACTAGAAATCAAACGTTTCTAGTGTGGCTATAGATTCAGAAATTCGCTCCGGGCTCGCCACAAGACGATGGCGAATTTCTGAATCGCCACACTAGTGGCCGCTGGCGGTCAGCACGTTGAGCAGCGAGGTGTTCTGCAGGGCCAGGAAGACCTGGGCCGAGGCCTGGATGGCCAGCTGGGCCTGCTGCAGATTGGCGCTGGCCTGGGCGACATTGGCGGCGGCGATATTGCCGATCATCGTGCCCAGGGTGTTCTGCTGGTCGGTGAGATCGGTCTGGGTGTTGGTGAGCTGGCTCTGCACCCCGCCGTTCTGCGCCGCCTGGCCGTTCAGTGTGCCGGCGGCGGCGTTCAGAGTGGCGATCTGGCCCTGCAGAAAGGTGATCTGGGTCGCGGTCAGCTGGCCGGTCAACGGGCCGTTCGGCCCATTGTTGAAGTTCTGGATCGCCTGCAAGGCGGTCATCAGCGGCGTGCCCAGATTGCTGGCCAAGAAGCCGGTCTGGACCGTGGTGTTCTGGTTGATCTGGCTCGAGGTTATCTGCTGATCGTTCTGGAACACGCTGGCCACCGACGGCGCGGACGCGAGCGCGCTCATCGAGCTGACGCTGACCGGGGGGATGTTCACCTGGCCGCCGGCGAAGACGTACTCGCCATTATAGGTGCTGTTCAGCCCCTCGGCGGCGTTCTGAAACTGGACTTCCAGCGACTGCATCAGCGTGTCGCCGGTATTGTTGGCGATCGCCGAATTGATCGCCTGGCTGGCGCCGGTGGCCGCGCCCGCGACCTGCTGCAGGCCGGTGTCCTGGGTGGTCAGCTTGTTGGCCAGGATCGAGTCCTGGCTGAGATAGCCGGTGACCTGGTTGTTCACCGTCTGCATGGCGGTCAGGGTCTCGGCGTGCGCCGCATACCCCTGCAGATCGGTCGCGGTCTCGCCGCTGGAGATCTGGTTGGAGGCGGTGCTGAGCTGGGTCTGCGCCTGCTGCATGTTGGCGATGATGGCCGCGTAGCTATCGGCAGTGGAAATGCGTTGCATGGTTTATGCCCCCACCATGTTGAGCAGCGCCGTGAACATATCCTGGCTGGCGGTGACCAGGCGGGCCGAGGCGTTGTAGGCCTGCTGGTAGGTGGTCAGATTGACCAGTTCCGCGTCCAGATTGACCCCCTCGACCGAGGCGAGACGGTTGTTGGCCTCGCTCTGCACCGCCGCGGCGTTGGTGGTGGCCTGGGCGGCCGCGGCGGCCTGGTTACCCAGCGCCCCGGCAAGCTGGGCGGCATATTGATTGACCGTCGTTGAGGTGGCCGCCAGGCCGCCGGCGGCGTCGAACTTCATCGTCGTGGTCCCAGCCTTGGCCGCCAGGGCCGCGCCGCTGCCATCGCCGATCGCCAGCACCGGCGATCCGGACGGCGCGCTAAGGTTCAGGGTGGCGAAGGCGACCTTGCTCGGATTGGCGTTGATGTCGGAGCGAACGAAATAGCTGTCGATGCGGCCGGCGCGGGTCTGGGCGCCGATGCCGAACAGCTGGCTGACCGATTCACCGCCATTGCTGCTCTGGGTGGTGTCCCTGACCACCGACAGGCTGACCGAGCCGGGCGTATTGGGCGTGAAGTTCAGTTCGCCCGCGCCGCTCAGCGCGAACTTGCCGTAGAGCCCGACGCCGCTGGTGCTGGAGTTCAGCGCATCGATCAGGTTCTGCACCGTGCCACCCGCCGGCGTCGTCACCGTGACATCAGTGATCTGCGAGCCGCTGGAATTGGAGACCCGCAAGGTGAGGCTCTGGCCGGCCGCAAAGCCGCTGGGATCGCCCGCGGCAAGGCCGGTCTGGTAGTTGGTGATGCTGGTGGAACTGATCAGGTTGTTCAGCCCGAAATACTGGCTGAAGCCCTGACCGTTGGCGGAAGCCGACGGGGTGGTGACGTCATCGGCGATGGAAACGCCGTTGCCGGTCCCGGTCGCACTGATGCTCAGCACGCCGTTCGAGAAGCTGACTGATCCAGCGGGGCTTAAGGCGGTGTTCAACGCTGAGACGAAGTTGCCGGGGGCGAAACCGGTCGCCGCGGCGCCGTTGACGCTCATGGTGTGGGCGCTGAAATCGATGGCGACGCTCTGCTGCAGCTGCCCGGCGGCGTTGACGATCGCCACATTGGTCTTGCCGCTGAAGCCGGTGACGGCGGTGGTCAAATCGATGCCGATGTTCTGGCCGGTGAGCTGGGCCGGCGGCGGAACCGCGGTCGAGGCGTTGTGCGCCTTGTTCAGCGCGTTCACCGCCTGGGTGACATATTCGCTGACCTGGTCCTCGACGGCGGGCAGCTGGGTGTTGCGCAGCGAGAGCAGGCCCTGCAGCTCGCCGCTGGCCAGTTGCACATTGGTCGATTGATTGCCGCCGCCGGGTGCGGTGACGGTCAGCTGGCTGGCCGCGGTCGCGGACGGCTGATAGGCGAGCGTCGCCGCCCCGCTCAGCCCAACAAGCGGCACGCCGGCCTGGGTGGTCAAACTCACCCCGCCGGTGGCGTTCGGCTGCGCCTTGATGTCCAGCAGCGAGCCCAGCTGGGTGATCAGCTCGGTCTGGGCTTCCTGGGAACCGGTGGCGTTGGCGCCCATGGTGGTGGCGTCGGCGATGTTCTGGTTCAACCCGGCGATCTGGGAGAGCAGCTGGTTGGCCTGGCTGACGTCGCTGCCGATCTGGCTGTCCGCCTGGCTGGACAGGCCGTTCAACGAGGCGGCGACATTCTGCGACTTGCTGAGGAACTGGTTGAGGTCGTTGACCACCTGAATGCCCGACAGCGGCGAGGCGGGATCGTTGGAGGCGGCGGTGAAATCCGACGACACCTGGTTGAGCAGGTTGAAGTAGCCGGTCGACGAACTCGGATCGCCGAAGAAGCTCTGCGCCTGGGTGAGCATGGTGGAGATGACGCTCGCCTTGGATGAGCTGGCGGTGGCCGCGAGGCTGGCGTTCTGCAGGAACTGGTTGGCCGCCAGCGCAACGCCACTCGCCGATACGCCGCTGCCGACGCCGGCGATCGCCTGGCCGTTCAGCTGCACGACCTTGTCGACATAGCCCGGCGTGTTCAGGTTCGCGACGTTGTCGGAGACCGTGTTCAGCCCCAGCTGCGCGGCGATCATGCCGCTCGCGGCGGTCCCGGTGATCGAACTCAGGGTCATGGGCGCCGGACCGGGGGGCGACTGGCCCGGGCGCGCGCCTGCAAGGCGGCAAGGCTGGCCGTCTCACCCGGCAATAGCTGCCGGGCGCGCGCGTACAGGTCGCTTGAGCGAGCGTTCAAACCTTTGAATCTCATGGCTTTCCTCCTTCGTGGCGGACGCCTGGACAAGCTGAAGCGCAAGAGCCGCGCCAGCCGGCGGTCCAGGGAGGGCGGCGGGTCGACCTTTGCCTATCGGCGATGGGCAAAAACCGCCGTGCGCAGAGCGTCGCCGCCGTGGGCACGTGGTAAATTCTGCTTTAATTTCAATGAATTCAAAGCTGGCGCGGCCATTGCTTCATAGCGTCGGAATGTACCCGGCGCAGCATGCGCTCCCGTCCTCGCCTCATTTCGAAGGTCCGCCAGGCCGAGCATGCAAGCCGCCGCGCTTTCCGTATCCGTTTCCAAGGCCTCCGTCGGCGCCGCCCACGGAACCCCGTCGCTCGACCCGACCAAGCCGGATGACATGGCGACGGGCGCCGACGCCTTCGCCCAGGCGCTCGCCGGCCTGATGGGCGTGACGGCGGGCCCGTCGCCCACGACGCCGGCGACGACCAGTGAGACCGCCACGACCCAGACCGTCGCATCCAAGCCGGCCCCCCTCTTCGCCGTCAGCCTGCCTGCGCCGGGCCAAGCCTTCGCCGCGGCGAGCCTCGCTGCACCCGCCGCTGACAATGCCTCCGCCGACCTTTCGCAGACTCTCCAAGCCGCACCCGCGTCCGAAGTCGTCGCGCCGCCGCAAGCCGCGCCGACCCCGCCCGCCGCGAGCGCCCAATCCGCCGCGGCGCCGGCGCTG
>CALAEG010000073.1 GCA_937890965.1 uncultured Caulobacteraceae bacterium
GGTCTCGGACGGCGCGACCATGGCCCAAAGCCGCTGGATGACCATCAAGCCGAGCAAGCCCGCCAGCAGGTAGCCGAGCAGGACGTAGCGACCGCGGCGCGGCGCCGGCCCATTGCCCCTCTGCGGCGTCGCCTGCTTGTCCATGGTGGCTGAATGTCGCGAATCTGAGAGCGTTTCGCATTGAGACGAATCAATGAGGCCCCGGACCGGCGATTGCCGGATTGATCTCGGTCAAGGCGCCGCACGCCAGACGCTAGACCTTGCGTCAGGCGTCATTGACTTCCAGCCGCCGATCGGCTTCCACCCGTGCGCGGTTCCGGTGCCGTCCTGGGGTGATTGTCGGCGCGATCACGCCGAGCGGCTACAGCAACGCGTTGCCGGCCGTGATCCTCGCCGCTGTATTCGACGGCGCGATCGTTTCGGCCTTCGTGCTCGACACCGCGATAGTTGCCGTACGGTGGCTGACGACTTGTTGCGATTGACCCAAGTCAAGGAAGCAACGCGCTCCCCATGGTGCAACGACTACGATCTAAGCTACGGCGCTGTGGACGGATTTATCGGCCATGATCATCTTTAACGTCGTCAAGGAAGAATATGGATGGGCGGTCCGGATGGGTGAGGGGATGACCACGCCATTTCGGTCCCGGGCCGTCGCCATTCGGGAAGCCGGCAGTCTCGCCCAGGCCATCCGCCGCCATGGTGAACTCGCGCAGGTGATCGTCGAGGGGGCTGTCCAAGTGGAAGCCGACAGCTCCGCCTTGACGCCGGTCAAGGCGAAGGCGCTTGTGCATGATGCGACGCCGCAGTGACGGCGCAGCGCCGTTAGTCGCCAAAGGCGTCGCCGGACCTTGATATTGGAACCCGATCCTTTCGCGCGTCGACGCTGGTTGGGACAGGGCGCGGGCCTGACGGCGGCCCTGCGCGAAATCCTCGGTGTCACTGGCAAGAATTCGCCGTGGGACGATGGCGCCCCGATCCGCGCCGAACTCTTCAGCGTCGAGCGTCTCGAGGAGCACGCTCAGAGCCTCGCAGCCGCACAGGCGGTTTCGCCTGGCGAAATTCGTGGCGCCTCGCTCGCCAGGAGGTTGGCGGAAAACGAGGCGGTGCTCCTCGCGGCCTACCGGGACGTCGCCGAGGCGATCGACGCCGGCGCGGCCATCACGCCGGCGGCCGAGTGGTTGATCGACAATTTCCATCTGGTCGAGAAACAGATCCGCGAGGTGCGGGCCGACCTTCCGGCGAGCTACTATCGTCAGCTTCCTAAACTTGCCGGAGGGCCGTTCACGCAGTTGCCGCGTGTGTTCGGCCTGACCTGGGCCTTTGTCGCCCATACCGACAGCCTGTTCGATCCGGAGGTTCTGCGCCGCTATCTCCGGGCCTATCAGCGGGTGCAGCCGCTCACCATTGGCGAGCTCTGGGCGGTGGCCATCACCCTACGCATCGTCCTCGTCGAGAATCTTCGTCGGATCGCCAAGCGGATCACTGATAGCCGGGCCGGACGGCGCGCCGCGGACGACATCGCCGACCGACTGCTTGGGGTCGGCGGCCGTACGCGGGAGCCGGTGGCCGCGGTGCTTCACTCGCGCCCTCAGGCCTCCTTCCCGGACGCTTTTCTCGTGCAACTTGTCCATCGCCTGCGTGATCAGGACCCGAGCATCGCCCCCGCCCTGGAGTGGCTCGACGAACAGCTGGACCGACAAGGTTCGAGCGCCGACGCGGTCGTCCGCGACGAGCACCAGCGGCAGGTGGCTGGAAGCATCACGGTGCGCAACATCATCACCTCGATGCGTCTCATCTCCGACCTCGACTGGACCGAGCTCGTGGAGGCGGTCAGCCTGGTGGATGAGGTGTTCGCCGCCGGCAGTAACTTCGCAGCGATGGATTTTCCGACGCGCAATCTCTACCGCAGCGCGGTCGAGGAGCTCGCCCGCGGCTCGGGCCGGACGGAGATCGCCATAGCCCAGGCCGTTGTGGCGGCGGGGCGGCCCGAGTCGGCGGCGCAGGACGCACGCCACGCCGATCCGGGCTACCATCTGATCGCCGGCGGCCGCGCCCGCTTCGAAGCCGCGATCGGCTATCGGGCGCCCGCGCGCGCGTGGCCCGGACGCACCTACCGCAGGCTCGGGATCGGCGGCTACGTCAGCGGTGGCGCCTTTGTCGCCATCGCCCTGCTGGCTATGCCGCTTTGGGCCCTAGGCTCGAAGGGCGCGCCGGCGGGCTGGCTGCTGTTGCTCGGCGCCTTGGGCCTCATTCCCGCTGTCGATCTGGCCGTAGCGCTGGTCAATTATGGGCTGACGAGGGGATTTCGCGCCACGATTCTTCCTGCGCTTGAGTTGCGAGGGGGCGTGGCGGCCGACATGCGCACCCTGGTGGTCATGCCGACCTTGCTGACCTCGCTTGATGACATCGAAGAGCAGGTCGCACGACTTGAGATCCATCATCTCGCGAGCCCGGAGGGTGAGCTCCACTTCGCGCTGCTCTCCGACTGGCGCGACGCGCCGAGCGAGCATGCCGATGGCGACGACGAACTGCTGGCGGCCGCAAGAGCGGGGATCGACCGCCTGAACCAGACCTACGGAGCGGCGCCCGCGGGCGCGCGCTTCCTGCTCCTCCACCGCCGACGCGTCTGGAATGAGAGCGAAGGCTGCTGGATCGGGTGGGAGCGCAAACGCGGCAAACTCCGCGAGCTCAATCGGTTCCTGCGTGGCGCGAAGAACACCACTTTCCTAGATCCCGCCGAGCCGCCGCCGAACGTCCGCTATGTCATCACCCTTGACGCCGACACGCGTCTGCCTCGCGAGGCCGTGGGCCGGCTGATCGGCAAGATGGCCCACCCCCTCAACCAGCCGCGCCTCGACGCTGCTCTTGGTCGAGTCGTGGACGGGTACGCGATCCTCCAGCCGCGGGTGACCCCGGCGCTGCCCGTGGAGCGCATGGGCTCGCTGTTCCTGCGCGTGTTTTCAAGTGCGACCGGCATCGACCCCTACGCGGCGGCGGTCTCGGACGTCTATCAGGACCTGTTCGGGGAGGGTTCCTACACCGGCAAGGGCATCTACGACATCGACGCTTTCGAGGCAGCCTTGGACGGTCGTGTTCCCGAGTCCGTCCTCCTCAGTCACGATCTGTTCGAGGGCGTATTCGCTCGCGCGGGGTTGGTGTCCGACGTTGAGGTGGTCGAGGATTTCCCCGCCCGTTACGACGTCGCCGCCCGTCGGCACCACCGCTGGGTGCGGGGTGACTGGCAACTCCTGCCATGGATCCTGGGTCGCGGGCCGAAGGGGCCCACGCGACGGGCGCACTACGGGCTCCCGGCGATCGGCCGATGGAAAATGCTCGACAACCTGCGTCGCTCGCTTTCGGCCCCGTCACTGGTCCTGGCCCTGGTCGTCGGCTGGCTGCTGCCGCCCGCGGACGCTCTCATGTGGACGGCCTTCATCCTGGCCACCATCGCGCTCCCGCCGCTCCTGCCGGTCGTCTCGGCGCTCACGCCACGCCGCCCTGGCGTGACCCTTCGAAGCCATTTGGCCGCTTTGCGTACAGAGGCACTTCTGGGGTTGACCCAGGCCGGGCTGATGGTCGTCTTCCTGGCGCACCAGGCTTGGCTCATGGGCGACGCGATCACCCGCACCCTTGTTCGGCTGGTCGTTACACGCCGACATCTTCTCGAATGGACGCCGGCCGCCCACGCCGCATACGGTCCGCGTCCCGGGCTTGCGCGTTTCTATGGCTGGATGTCAGGCGCCGCCGTCATCGCGGTGGCGGCGCCCATCGTGTGCTGGTTCTGGGGCCGCGGCGCCTGGCCGCTTTCGACAGCGTTTGCAGTCGCCTGGCTGATCTCGCCGGCCGTGGCCTTCTGGGCGAGTCTCTCGCCGCGACCTAAGAGCGGGCGGTCGTTGAACGACGCGGACAGGCATGACCTGCGTTTGATCGCCCGCAGGACCTGGCGCTTCTTTGAGACCTTCGTCACCAGCAGCGACAACATGCTGCCGCCGGACAACTTCCAGGAAGATCCGGACCCGGTGGCCGCCCACCGCACTTCGCCGACCAACATCGGCCTGTATCTGCTCTCGACGGCGTGCGCGCGGGATTTCGGATGGATCGGCGAGGCCGAGGCGATCGAGCGCCTCGAGGCGACGCTGGCCACCATGGCGCGTATGACGAAGCACCGCGGGCACCTGCTAAACTGGTACGATACGCGCGACCTGCGCCCGCTCGATCCTCAGTACGTCTCCTCCGTCGATAGCGGCAACTTGGCCGGCCACCTGATCGCCCTAGCCAGTACCTGCCGGGAATGGCGCGCCTCGCCGTTGGCCGATCGGCGCCGGTTGCAGGGCGCTGGCGATGCGCTGGACCTCCTGCGCGCCGAGGCCGCGCGGGCGCGCGTGGCGGGAAAGGCGCAGACGGTCTCCTGGCGGCGCCTCGACGAGGAGGTCCAGCGGATGGCCCTGGCCCTCGGGTCGGACGCCTCCGCCTACGAGCAGCAATTGGCCGGCGCATCCGATCAGGCGGCGATCCTCGCCGACACGGCGCGGGAGATCGCTCTGGAGGAAGGCGGCCAGGACAGCGCGGACCTGCAGTTTTGGGCCGACGCGGTTCGCGCTTGCCTTGGCAGTCACCGGCGCGATCTCGAAGCGGGCGCCGCCGCCTCGCCGCCGGATCGGCTGGCGGCGCTGGAGCGGGCCGCGAGGTCGGCCGCCCTCGACATGGAATTCGATTTCCTGATCGATCACGACCGGTTGCTGCTCTCGATCGGCTATCAGGTCTCAGAGGGCGTGCTCGATCCAAGTTGCTATGATCTGCTCGCCTCCGAGGCGCGGCTAGCCAGCTTCATCGCCATCGCCAAGCGTGACGCGCCGACCAGGCACTGGTTCCGGCTCGGTCGTGCGGTCACACCCGTGGGCGGGGGGGCGGCGCTGATCTCCTGGTCAGGCTCCATGTTCGAATACCTGATGCCATCTATCGTCATGCGCGCGCCGATCGACAGTCTGACCGAGCAGACCAACCGCCTGATCGTTCGTCGGCAGATCGAGTACGGCGCCAAACGTCGGACGCCGTGGGGCGTTTCGGAATCTGCCTACAATGCGCGCGATCTGGAGTTCACTTACCAGTATTCCAACTTCGGCGTGCCGGGGCTCGGCCTGAAGCGCGGGCTGGCGGACAGCGCTGTCGTGGCGCCCTACGCCACGGCGCTCGCGAGCATGGTCGACCCGCGCGCAGCGGCGCGAAATTTCCGAAGTCTGCAGGAATTCGGCGCGCTTGGCCGCTACGGCTTCTATGAGGCGCTGGATTTCACGCCTGGCCGGGTTCCCGACGGAGCCCGCGTCGCCATTGTGCGGGCCTTCATGGCCCACCACCAAGGCATGACGATCACGGCGCTCGCCGATACGCTTCTCGGCGGCCTGATGCGTGGCCGCTTTCATGCCGAGCCGATCGTCCAGTCGAGCGAACTGCTCCTTCAGGAGCGCGTCCCGCGCGACGTCGCAGAGGGGGCGCCGTCAGTGTCCGAAACCACCTCGGCCTTGAAGATCCGCCAGACCGACGGCTCTGGCGCCTGGCGCAAGGCCAGCCCGTGGACCGCAGCGCCCGCGACCCAGCTGCTTTCCAACGGGCGTTACGCCGTCATGCTCACCGCCGCGGGTTCCGGCTATTCCACCTGGCGCGACCTCGCCGTGACCCGCTGGCGCGAGGACGCCACCTGCGACGACTGGGGCTCGTATGTGTTCCTGCGCGATGTCGCCACTGGCGATGTCTGGTCGGCGACCTACCAGCCGGCCGGATCCGAACCTCAGGACTGCGAGGTCACCTTCAACGAGGACCGGGCGGAGTTCTCCCGCGTCGATGGCGCGCTGACGACAACCCTTCAGATTCTGGTCTCGGCCGAGGACGACGCCGAAGTGCGGCGCGTGGCCATTTCCAACAATGGCGCCGTCGCCCGGGAGATCGAGGTGACGTCCTACGCCGAGCTGGTGCTGGCGCCGTCGTCCGCCGACCTCTCCCACCCCGCCTTCTCGAAGCTGTTCGTCGAGACCGAACACCTGGTCGGTTTGGGCGCCATCCTGGCCACCAGGCGGCGGCGCTCGCCGACCGAGGCGGAAATCTGGGCGGCGCACCTGGCCGTGGTCGACGGCCAGTCCGTCGGCATGCGCGAGTTCGAGACCGATCGCGCGCGCTTCCTCGGCCGGGGCGGCAGCATTCGCGCGCCGGCCGCGGTGATGGCCGGGCGGCCGCTATTCGGCGCGACCGGCGCGGTGCTCGATCCGATCTTCGCCCTGCGCCGTCGTGTGCGCATCGCGCCTGGCGCCACCGCCAGGGTCGATTTCTGGACCATGGTCGCCGGCTCGCGCGAGGAGATCCTGGGTCTGGTGGACAAGCACCACGACGTCGGCGCCTATGGGCGCGCCGCCGCCCTGGCCTGGACACAGGTCCAAGTGCAGCTGCATCACCTGGGCATCGACCGGTCGGAGGCCAGCCAGTATCAACGCCTCGCCGGCCACGTGATCTACGCGGCCTCCATTCTGCGCCCGCCGTCGGAAACCATCGACATGGGCAGCGGCGGTCAGCCGGGGCTGTGGAGCCTTGGCATCTCGGGCGACCTGCCGATCGTCCTCGTGCGCATCTCCGACATTGAGCAGATCGACCTGGCGCGCGAGGCGCTGCTGGCGGTCGAATACTGGCGGATGAAGCGGCTGGCCGTGGACCTGGTGATCCTCAACGAGCGCGCCACCTCCTATGTGCAGGATTTGCAGACCGCCCTCGAGACGCTCGTGCGGGCGAGCCAATCGCGGCCTCAGATCGGCGACGAACGGCCGCCCGGTCATATCTTCCTGCTCCGCGCGGACGTGATCTCGGCCGAGTCGCGAGCGTTGCTGGTTTCGGCCGCGCGCGTCGTGCTGGTGGGTGAACGCGGGCGGCTCGCCGAACAGGTCGAGCGGGCGCCTGAGGCCCGGCCTTCGCCTCGATCCGTCGCACGGCGCGCCGCCCAGGCCTCTGAACTGCAGGTGTCGCGGCCGCCGCCGGGCGCGGAACTCTTCAACGGCCTCGGCGGCTTCGCGGAGGAAGGCCGGGAATATCTGGTCATTCTCGGGCCGGGCCAGTCGACGCCGACGCCCTGGATCAACGTTATTGCCAATCCGGATTTCGGCTTCCAGGTCTCCGCCGAGGGCGGGGGCTACGCCTGGTCGCTCAACAGCCAGCAGCGACAGCTGACGCCCTGGTCAAACGACCCGGTTAGCGATCGTCCGGGCCAGGCGATCTATTTGCGCGACGTCGACAGGGGGGACATCTGGACCCCAACCGCCTCTCCGATCCGCGACGAAGCGGCGACCTATGTGGCGCGGCATGGCTGGGGTTACAGCCGTTTTGAGCACAGCTCACACGACATCGCCGCCGAGCTGCTCGAATACGTACCGCTCGCCGACCCGGTGAAGATCTCCCGCCTGAAGCTGCGCAATCTCTCCGATCGTCCGCGACGGATATCGGTGACCTCCTACGTCGAGTGGGCGCTCGGCGCCTCGCGCAGCGGCGCGGCGCCTTTCGTGACCACACGGATCGACACGGCGACCGGCGCGATGTTCGCCACCAATTCCTGGAATCCGGCTTTCGGCGAGCGCGTCGCCTTCGCCGATCTGGGCGGCCGCCAGACCAGCTGGACGGGCGATCGGGGCGAGTTCATCGGCCGCAACGGCTCGCTTTCCTGGCCGGCCGCTCTTGCCGGCGGCGAGCGCCTCTCGCGCCGGGTCGGCGCGGGGCTCGACCCTTGCTCGGCGCTGCAAACGACGGTGATGATCGCGCCGAACGCCACGGTGGAGCTCACTTTTTTTCTCGGCGATGCGTTGGACGAGGTGCAGGCGCGCGATCTGATCGGACGCTACCGCGGCGCGGACCTCGACGCCGTGCTTACGGAGGTTTGCGACTTCTGGCGGGAAACGACCGGCGCGGTCGAGGTGAAGACGCCCGACCGCTCCATGGACCTCATGCTGAACGGGTGGCTGATCTATCAGACCCTGGCCTGCCGTCTATGGGCGCGGACCGGCTTCTATCAGGCCAGCGGCGCCTACGGATTCCGCGATCAGCTGCAGGACTGCATGGCGCTCGCCTCGGTGCGCCCGTCCCTGACGCGAGAGCATCTGCTCAGGGCCGCCGGCCGCCAGTTTCCGGAAGGCGACGTCCAGCATTGGTGGCTGCCGCATTCCGGCCAGGGAATCCGCACGCGCATTTCGGACGATCGCGCCTGGCTGGCCTACGCCGCCGCCCAATACGTCGGCGTGACCGGCGATGTCGCCGTGCTCGACGAGACCGTCCCTTTTCTGATCGGCCAGGAACTGACCCCCAACGAGACCGAGAGCTTCTTCCAGCCGGTGGTGGGCGACGAGGCCGTCAGCCTTTACGAGCACTGCGCCCGCGCCCTCGACGCCAGCCTGGCGGTCGGCCGTCACGGCGTGCCGCTGATGGGCTCAGGCGACTGGAACGACGGCATGAACCGGGTGGGCGAAGGCGGCAAGGGCGAGAGCGTCTGGCTCGGCTGGCTGCTCTGCGCCACGCTGGGCTCCTTCGCCGGGATCGCGGCGGCGCGGGGCGACGAAGCCCGGGTGGGGAACTGGAAGACGTCGGCGAAGTCCCTGGCGGGCGCCCTGGAAGCACAGGCCTGGGACGGCGCCTGGTATCGGCGCGCCTGGTTCGACGACGGCGAGCCGCTAGGCTCGGCCAGTAATGAGGAGTGCCGCATCGATTCAATCGCCCAGTCCTGGGCGGTGCTCTCGGGGGTCGGGCGGCCGGACCGCGCCGCCCAGGCCATGGCCGCGGTCGAGCGCGAGCTGATCGTGCCGCAGGACGGACTGGCCTTGCTGTTCACGCCGCCTTTCGACCGCACCCCGCTGGATCCCGGATACATCAAGGGATACCCGCCGGGCGTGCGGGAGAACGGCGGCCAGTACACCCATGCGGCCCTCTGGTCGGTCATGGCGTTTGCGGCTCTTGGCGAAGGCGACAAGGCCGGGGCGCTGTTCTCGCTGCTCAATCCGGTCAACCACGCGCGCACGCGCACCGACATGCACCGCTACAAGGTCGAGCCCTATGTGATCGCCGCCGACGTCTACGCAACGCCCAACCACGTCGGCCGTGGCGGCTGGACCTGGTACACGGGGTCGGCGGGCTGGATGCAGCGCGCCGGGGTGGAGAGCATCCTGGGCCTGCGCATCCAAGGTTCGCACCTGGAGATCGACCCATGCATTCCCCGCGCCTGGCCCCGCTTCGAGGCGGTCCTGCGGCGCGGCGACGCGCGATATGAGATCGTCGTCGTCAATCCGACCGGCGTCTCGCGAGGCGTCGCCGCAGCCAGCTTCGACGGCGTGGCGCTGACGTGCAGGCCAGTGCGCGCCAGGCTCGAGGCCGACGGGCGCGTCCATCGAATCGAGGTGACGCTTGGCTGATTGGCTTGCGCCATCCGTTACGGCGTCGTGACGTCGAAACCAGCGCACGAGGGAACATGACTGGCCCCAAGATTAGTCCGTTTGCCGGCAAGCCCGTCGATCCGTCCCGATTGATCGACGTGCCGCGGCTCATCGACGCCTACTTCAGTGGCGTGCCCGACCCGTCGCAACCATCGCAGCGGGTTCGCTTCGGCACGTCCGGTCACCGCGGATCGCCGTTCGACAATTCATTCAACGAGACCCACGTGCTGGCGATCGCCCAGGCGATCTGCCTCTACCGGGAGCGATCGGGCGTGAACGGACCGATGTTCGTCGGCATCGACACCCATGCCGTTTCGCGTCCGGCCCTGGCCACGGTGCTGGAAGTGTTCGCCGCCAACGATGTGCTGACGATGATCGACTCTCGCGATGGCTACACGCCCACGCCCGCGATCTCTCACGCGATCCTGACCCACAACCGGGCGGGCGTGGGCGGGCGCGCCGACGGTGTGGTCCTAACGCCGTCGCACAATCCGCCTAGGGACGGGGGGTTCAAGTACAATCCGCCAACCGGCGGCCCGGCGGACGTGGATGCGACCGCCTGGATCGAGAACACAGCAAACGGCTTTCTCGAGAGCCGCCTGGCGGGCGTTCGGCGCATTCCCCATGAGCGCGCGCTGCGCTCGCCCGGCGTGCGCCCGCATGACTTCGTGGCCAGTTATGTCCGCGATCTCGGCGATGTGATCGACCTCGAGGCGGTTCGCTCGGCGGGCGTGAGCGTCGGCATCGATCCCCTCGGCGGCGCCAGCGTTCACTATTGGCCGGCGATCATCGATCGATACGGCCTGGCGGCGACTGTCGTGGAGACCGTGATCGACCCGACGTTCGCTTTCATGACCGCCGACTGGGACGGCGAAATCCGCATGGATTGCTCGTCGCCATACGCCATGGTCCGTCTGATCGGCCTGCGCGATCGGTTCGATGTCGCCTTCGCCAACGACACCGATGCCGACCGGCACGGCGTCGTCACCCGCTCCGGCGGGCTGATGAACCCGAACCACTACCTGGCCGCTGCCATATCCTACCTGTTCACCCATCGTCCCGGCTGGGAGGGGCGCTGCGGGGTCGGCAAGACGATGGTCAGCAGCGGCATAATCGATCGGGTGGCGTCCAGGCTCGCCCGCCCGCTGGTCGAGGTCCCAGTCGGGTTCAAATGGTTCGTCGACGGCCTGCTCGACGGCTCGTTGGGCTTCGCCGGCGAGGAGAGCGCGGGAGCCTCGCTGCTCCGACGCGACGGATCGGTGTGGACGACCGACAAGGATGGACTCGTCCTCGGGCTTTTGGCGGCCGAGATCACGGCCCGCGCCAAGTGCGATCCCGCGAGGCTTTACGAGGATCTGACCCGCGACCTGGGCGAGAGCTATTACGAGCGCATCGATGCGCCGGCGAGCCGAGAGCAACAGGACATCCTGCGCCAGGTCTCACCCGACAGGCTGACCGCCACACGGCTTGCCGGAGAGCCGATCGAAGCCAAGTTGACCAAGGCGCCGGGCAACGGCGCGCCGCTCGGTGGGATCAAGGTCTCAGCCGCGAGCGGCTGGTTCGCCGCCCGTCCGTCTGGAACCGAGGAGGTCTATAAGGTCTATGCGGAGAGCTTCCGCGACGAAGCCCACTTGCGGACGATCCAGCAGGAGGCTCAGGCGATGATCGGGGACCTCCTCGACTCGCATTGATCCGACGCGTTGGTCCGCCTGGGAGATATCAATTGATTTCGCCGATCGACTCCATCGCGGCCGACGAGAACGTGGAAACCGACGACGCGCTGCTGGATCGGTTTCAACACGCCGCGTTCAGCTATTTTGTCGAAAGCTTCAATCCCGCCAACGGGCTGAGCGCCGACACCACTCGGCCTGACGCGCCGGCCAGCATCGCGGTGGTCGGTTTCGCCCTTTCGGCTTATCCGGTCGGCGTCGAGCGCGGCTGGATGGCGAGGGAGGAAGCCGCGGCGCGCGCCCTGACCACCCTGCGGTTCTTCTGGAATGCCCCGCAGAACGACGGCCCAGAGGCCACCGGCCACAAGGGATTTTTCTACCACTTTCTGGACATGGCGACGGGCGCGCGCGTCTGGCGCTGCGAGCTGTCGATGATCGACACCGCGCTGCTCGTCGCCGGAATGCTGACCGCAGCGGCCTATTTCACACGAGACACGCCTGCGGAGGAAGAGATTCGCGCCCTTGCCGACGCCATCTACCGCCGGGTCGATTGGCGGTGGGCTCAAGCTGGTCAGGCGACCGTGAGGCAGGGCTGGAAACCGACGAGCGGATTTCTGCACTACGGCTGGGAAGGCTACAGCGAGGCGATTCTGCTCTATGCGCTTGGCCTGGCCTCGCCGACCCATCCCTTGTCCGACGCCAGCTACACCGCCTGGACCGAGACCTATCAGTGGGAAAACATCTACGAGCAGGATCTGCTCTACGCCGGGCCGCTGTTCATCCATCTGTACTCGCACGCCTGGATCGACTTCGCTGGATTGCGCGACGCATTCATGCGCGAGAAGCGCAGCGACTATTTCGAGAACAGTCGCCGCGCTGTCTGGATCCAGCGCGAATACGCCAAGCGCAATCCGTACGGCTATCTGGGCTATGACGAGAACAGTTGGGGCCTGACAGCCAATGACGGGCCGGGTTTCCGGACCGTGCGGATCGATGGGCGCAAGCGCCGGTTCTTCAGCTACGCGGCGCGCGGGGTTCCCTACGGCCCGGACGACGGAACGCTGGCGCCCTGGGCTCCCCTGGCCGCGCTGCCCTTCGCGCCGGCACCGGCCATTCTAGCGCTGCGGCGGCTCTGCGCCCGCCATCCGCGCGTGGTCGAAGGCTCGAGACTGCCCAGCGGATTCAATCCAACCCTGGCGGAGGCCGGGCCCGACGGCTGGATCTCGGAAGGCTATTTTGGCCTCGACCAAGGCATTGTCGTGATGATGGCCGAGAATCACCGCTCTGGCCTGATCTGGCGACTGATGCGTCGCTGCCCCTATCTCGGCCAGGGCCTGCGCCGCGCGGAATTCCGTGGCGGATGGCTTTAGATGTCGCAATCGCCAGATCATTCATTCGGACCGGCTTGGCGCAATCCAACACAGGCCGGGGTCTATGATCTCGCGATCATCGGCGGGGGTCCGGCCGGTCTGACCGCCGCCCGCGCTGGTGCGGCCCTGGGCGCGAAGGTGGCGCTGATCGAACGCGATCGGCTGGGCGGCGGCTCCCTGAATGTAGGCTCCGTGCCCTCTAAGTCGATCCTTCGCACGGCGCGGCTATACGCGGAGATGCAGGCCGCCGAGGACTATGGCGGCCGCTCGCCCAGCGACATCGCGGTCGATTTCGGGTTGGTCATGGAGCGGATGCGGAGAATCCGGCGGCGTATCGGCGAGAGCTTTTCCGCCGATCGTCTGGCGGCTGCGGGGGTCGACGTTCTCTTCGGCAAAGCGCGCTTCGTCGGGCAGCGTTCGATCGAGATCGACGACATCGCGCTGCGCTTTGACAAGGCTCTGATCGCGTCGGGATCGCGCTCGTTGACGCCGGACGTTCCCGGTCTAGCGGAGGCCGGCTATCTGACCAACGAGACGGTCTTCGAGCTGACCGAACGCCCGCGCCGGCTGCTGGTCATGGGCGGCGGACCACTGGGATGCGAACTAGCTCAGGCCTTTTGCCGCCTCGGTGCGCAGGTGATTATCGCCCAGGACGATCCGACCTTCTTGCCCAAGGAGGAGCGCGACGCCGCCCAGATCCTGTCCGACGCCCTGGCGCGCGATGGTATCGAGGTGCACCTAAACACCACCGTCGCAGCCGTGAAAACCAAGGGCGGCCAGAAGATCGTCGACCTGGTCAGCGAGGACAACCGCACCCAGGTGAGCGTCGATCAGATCCTGGTCGGCATTGGCCGCGCACCCAATGTTGATGCGATGGGTCTGGAGGCGGCTGGCGTGCGCCACGACTCGGTCGGCGGCATCCTGGTCGATGACTTTCTGCGGACCAGCAACCGGCGGATCTACGCTGCCGGCGACGTTTGCCTGGAACACCAGTTCGCGCACACTGCGGAGGCCTCTGCGCGCATCGCGGTGCTGAACGCGTTGGGACTGCATAACAAGCGAATGAGTACGCTGACCGTTCCGTGGTGCACTTACACCGATCCGGAAATAGCCCATGTGGGCCTCTATGTGCGCGAAGCCTGGCGGCGGTCGATTCCCGTCGAGACCTATGTGGTGCTGATGCACGACGTCGACCGTGCGGTCATCGACGGCGAGGATGAGGGCTTCGTCAAGATCCACGTGCGAGGAGGCACGGACCGGGTCATTGGGGCCACCATCGTCGCGCGCCACGCCGGCGAAATGATCAGCGAGATTTCGCTGGCGATCCGGCTAGGTCTTGGAATGCGTGATCTCGCCCAGGTCATTCACGCCTATCCGACCCAAGCCGGAGCGGTAAAAATGGCCGCCAGCGCCTACGCCCGCGCTCACATGCCACTGTCGCTAAGATTATCGAGGCGGTTGCGACTACTCCGGCGGGCGAAAGCGGCGCAAGCGCGCGGGTGACATCGC
>CALAEG010000074.1 GCA_937890965.1 uncultured Caulobacteraceae bacterium
CATCCTCGCGCTGAGAGGCGACCTGAAGGGCGAAGAGCTTGGGTCCCGCCGACTCGATCCATTCAGGGCCTGGATCAACACGGCCTTTGAGCACGGCGGTCGAGGACCGTTGGGGATCGATGTCCGCCAGCAGGGTCTTGCGGCCGCGGAGGTAGGACGCCATCGCCAGATGCACCGCCAGCGTGGTCTTGCCCGAGCCCCCCTTGCGGGCGATGATGGCGACTGTTCGCATTTGGTCGTGCGCGCCCCGCAACGTCGCGTTGGAACGATCCTAGCTAGGCCGCCGCGCGGCCAAACCGCAAGGCCTCGCGCTATGGCCGCTGCAGTCATGTGAGCCGAAATGTATGACGCAACTCTGGCTCCCGACGCTGAGGCGCGGGCGTACTGCGTCTTTAGGCCACAGCCTGATCATCATCACGTCATCGTCGTCGAAGCATAGGGTTCACGTTGCGGAGGGATCACTCTTATGTTCACCTCTCAGGCGAATTTCCGCCGCAGAAGAGGGTCGCGCTGATGACGGAGAGCAAATCAGGCAGCGCCGATGGCGATAGTGAGCCGGGGCCTGCGGACAGGGGCGAAGTCGTCAGCCTTGCGCAGGCGTCCAATTCGCCAGCCGAACGAATCCGTCGGCTGCAATGGGAGGCCCGTGTGCTGGCCAACGAGCAGGTTGAGGCGCTCGCGGCTGATTTGGAAGCCCTTGCCGCCCGGGCTCTTGAAATCGCAGAGGGCGGTGAAGCCTACCCCCCTGGTACGCGCGAGCTAGCCTCTCGAATTGCCGAGGAACTCCCCGAAAGGGCGAAGATCCTGCTCACGATCCAGCACCGTAACGGCTGAGATGATCCGCGTCACGGGAGTTCCTCATGCCGCACCGTCTTCGCCGCGGCAAAATCATGGACGAGCGAGGTAGACCTGGAATCGCCTATCGACCAGCAGCGTCGCAAAGGCGGCGAAGGTCGGCGAGCAAGGTCGGACCGCTGATATGCGCGATGACGTCCGAGTAGCCCTCCGCGCTCAGTTGATCTTTGATTTCGGCAGGACCGCTTACCTTGCCGGACCGGGCGAGTTGATAGGCGCGCTCCATCAGAGTTGGGCGATTGTCCCTCATGGCCGTTGGCCGGTGAGCGCCATCCAGAAGCACCGATTTACGCTTCGTACTCGCGGACGCGGGTTTGCAGCTCGGCGAGCAGGGTCTTTGCGGTAGGATGGTCAACGTTTCGGATATTGCTCCGCACCGCCGCCTTGATGCTGGAGATATGGGCGTCGAGTAGGAAGAGAGGCGCCCGAAGGCGTGTGCCTGGGTCGTCGAGCAATCTACTCAGGGAATCGGCGATGCTCGTCACCACGGGGTAGCCGTAGGTCGCGCCTAAGCCTTTGAGGTCGTGTGCGCGAAAATACAGGCTCTCTGCGGTATCCGCGTTGTAGCCATCGACTCGGATGCGTTCACGAACAGTGTCCAGTTTGGTCAACTCGTTCTGCATCCACCCGTCGAAATTGTCGGCGAGGCCTTTCATCGCGGCCTCTGCCTTCGCTAAGGCAACCAGATCAAGACCGCCGAGACCGCCTCCGACCTTTAGCCTGAGGGTATTGGACACAGGGATCATCTGCCCCTGCCGTTGGTGATTCATCGCCCGCGCCCCCAGACCGACGCAAATCAGCTTGGCGCCGCGATCTAAGACTCGCGGAACGTGGTTAACAATTTCTTTTGCCTCGCCCTCGCTGCGTTCACCGTGAGCGACCAACTGCGGCAGGCCAGCTTCAAAGGGCTACGCGTAGAAGCCCACGAACTTTCATGTGGAGCACGGCGCAAATCCACGCGAAGCTACATACCGTCACGTCAAGGGGACGCGATCACACCGCTGCTGTTGGACAGGGAAACCAAAGCCGACCAGCCCCGCGCCAGCCGGCCAACCAAAGCAGCCATGACTATTGGAGGGCTACTGTGCTTATGCTCAAGGTGGACGGTGTTGCAGGTCCACTCTTGACGAGTGGATCGCGATCCGCCCCATGGGATCTTCCGCCAGGAACGCCACCTCGTCAGTCGCCAAATCTATAGGGAGAGACGCTCCGCCGCGCTGGCGGAGTGGCGGGCAGTCATGGGGTAAACGTCGGTTGGGTTGGGCTCACTGCGTCACGCCAGAGACGAGTTGCCGTTGGACTGATGGGGTGGACGGCCCCTGTTTCCGGCGTCGATGCGCCATAGGGTGGTCGTTGTTGAAACAGGCCACTGAGCAGGAGCCGTCCACCATGAAGACTACCACGATCGGTATTGATCTCGCCAAGTCCGTGTTCCAAGTCCACGGCGTCGATGCTGCTGGCCAGGTCACCGCCAGAAAGAAGCTGCATCGCGCCGAGGTGCTGAAGTTTTTCGAGACCCTCCCTCCGTGCCTGGTCGGCATGGCGGCGTGCGCCACGGCGCACCACTGGGCGCGCGAGATCTCGGCGCTCGGTCATGATGTGCGCCTGATGCCGCCGAGCTACGTGAAGGCCTATGTGCGGCGGCAGAAGAACGACGCCGCTGATGCCGAGGCGATCTGCGAGGCGGTGACCCGGCCGACCATGCGGTTCGTGCCGGTCAAGAGCGCCGAGCGCCAGGCTGTACTGGTGCTGCACCGGGCTCGCGAGCTGCTGGTGCGTCAGCGGACCATGCTGATCAACGCCATCCGCGGTCACTGCGCCGAGTTCGGGATCATCGCGCCGCTCAAGGGCATGGATCTGCGCCGCCAGGGCATCGAGCTGATCAGCCAGCATTGTGAGAGCAGACCGAGCCAGATCGGGCAGCACCGACACCTCAAACTGGCGCACCTGCTCGACGAGCTCGATCGCCCGTCGCGCGCCCTGGCCTGGCATCGTCACTCCCCGGCGTCGGGATCATTACCGCCACGGCCCTGGCGGCGACGGTCGTCGATCCCTCGGCCTTCCACTCCGGCCGCGAGTTCGCCGCCTTCCTGGGTCTGGTCCCGCGCCAGAACTCCTCCGGCGGTAAAGACCGGCTCGGGCGCATCTCCAAGAAGGGCGACGGCTACCTGCGCAAGCTGCTGGTCGTTGGCCACCTCGGTGATCCGCCGGGCCCGCACCAGCACATCGCCGTCAGCTTCGTGGATCAGGGCATTGCTCGAGCGCCGTCCAGCACGGGTCGTCACCGTCGCCATGGCCAACAAGACCGCCCGCATCGCTTGGGCCGTCCTGGCCCGCGGCGACGTCTACCGCGCGCCGACGATGGCCTGACCAAGATCGCAGCGGCCCAAAGCCGCCGCTCCAGACTGTAAGGGTGCAAGAGGACTGATGATGAGCTGAGCGCGGCCGCGACCAGGAAAACCCGAGGTGCTGTCGGAGCTTCGTGCTCGCTGGACTGAGAGGGACCTGGTCAGCGGACTCCATCAGGGCTAGCGGCCATCAGCGCCGCGCCAACAGGCCGGAGAGATGACTGCAACCCGACAGATCGTCAGCCAAGTCCAACTTCACACTTGCAGAGCAGGGGCCGTCCAATGATGACAGCACCCTACTATGTCCTGTCCGGGCGGGGCGTTATCCACATCGACGGCGCCGAGTACCCGCTGTCCCCGGGAACGGCCGCCTTCATTCCCGGCGGCGCACTGTACGCGGCGCGCGGCGTTGGGGCCGAGCCGCTCCGCGTCCTCTACGTCTTCGCCGCGGACGCCTTCGACCAGGTCCACTACGAGTTCCCCGCTCCGTCCGAAGCGCGCTAGCGAAGCCAGTCTGCGAGTGTCCGCTCTGGGTCGAAAGCTGACATTG
>CALAEG010000075.1 GCA_937890965.1 uncultured Caulobacteraceae bacterium
CCCAGTCGCCAACATCAGCAGACCCCTTGCAATGCGGGAGCCATCCACACAGGACGTTAGGTTCCTGCCCGAAAGCGGACGCTGGCAACCGGCGGCCGGCCTAGTGGACGCGAACGGGCAGGATCTCCACCGAAAGCTGGACCTCATCGCCGAGGCCGTAGTGATAGTAGGCGGGGCGCGAGACGAACCGCAGAATCTGGAACGCCCTGAGGCGCAGGCGGCGGAGCCAGGTCATTGACTTGAGCGGCAGCAGATTCTCGTTGGCCACGTGCACCGTCCAATTGTGCGGGTCCGGGGAGAGGTCGATCTCCTTGTGCGAGACCATCTCGGCGAGCACCGCCTCGACGTTGGGCTCCTCCATGAAGCCGAACTGCACCTCAACGCGTGTGATGCTGCCACGGGCGCTGCGCTCGAACACCGTCACCCGGCACCTGTTCTCGTGGATGTACGGTACTTTAGGGTGCACGACCTCGACGAAAATCAGGTCGCGCGGGAGAATGCCCAGCCGATCCCACAGGAGCTGCAGTAGGGCCGGCATCCGCTCCGAATTCCTCTGTACCGGCGCTGGCGCCATCAGGATCGCCGTGCGGTCAATGTACGTCGTTGCGGTCCGGTGCAGCTCGATGAGCTCACCCATCGTCATGGTGTCCTGGGCAAGGTAGCCGGCGTAGGTGATCCGACGCCCCCAGCGCCAAGTCGCCATCACGGCGAAAACGATCACGCCAACGGACAGCGGCGCCCATCCGCCCTCCAGGAACTTCAGCGAGTTGGCGGTGAGGAAGGATCCGTCCACCAGAGCCGCGGCGCCGAACAGTCCAAAGCTTGGAAGGGCGCTCCAGCCCCAATACTGGCGTGCGATGGTGACCATCGCCACTGAGGTGATGGTCATCATGCCCGACTCGGCAAGGCCGTAGGCCGAGCCCAGCGCTGCGCTGGACCCGAACGCGATCACCAGCAACGAGCATCCAATGAAGAGCGCCCAGTTGAGGAAAGGGACGTAGACCTCGCCTGCCTGTGCGTGATGCGTGTGCTTGACCAGCAACCGCGGAAACAAACCGAGCGCTATGGCCTGCGAGGTCAGGGAAAACGCGCCGGAGATCAGCGCCTGAGAGGCGATGACCGTGGCGAGCGTCGCCAGGCCGATCATCGGGAAGATCAGGCCGGCCGGAACCATGCTGTAGAACAGGTTGCCGCCGGCCACGCGGCCGCCGCCCAGCAGGAAAGCGCCCTGGCCGAGATAGTTCAGGAGGAGGCACGGGAAAGCGACGAAGAACCAGCTAACCCTGATCGGCCTCGCGCCGAAGTGCCCCATGTCGGCGTACATCGCCTCGCCGCCGGTCAGCACCAGCACGACCGCACCCAGCACCAAAAGGCCGCCCCGCCACCCGCCGTGGATTAGGAAGGCAAAGCCGAGACGCGGATCGAACGCCCTGAGGATCGCCGGATCGCGGGCGATGTAGGCGACGCCGAGGACCGCAATTACCGCGAACCAGACGACCATGATCGGGCCGAAGACCGCGCCGAGGGCGCCGGTCCCGCGCGACTGGTAGAGGAAGAGCAGGCAGAGGATGGCGAGCGTCGCCGGGATGATCGCCGGGCTGAACACCGGCGTGGCCACCGCCACGCCCTCGACCGCCGACAGGACGCTGATGGCCGGCGTGATCATCCCGTCGCCGAGCAGCAGGCCCGCACCCAGCAAGAGCACCCACATCAAGGGCAGCATGCGGCCCCCGGCGACACGGTCGACCAGGCCGTATAGGGCGAACACGCCGCCCTCGCCGTCGTTGTCTGCGCGCAGCACGAACGTTGCGTACTTCACAGCAATAACGATGGTCAGCGCCCAGATGACCACCGAGATGCCTCCGCAGATGATGTCGGGCGTCAGGGGGACCTTGTTCTGGCCGAAGAAAAGGAGCTTGAGCGCGTAGAGGGGAGAGGTTCCGATATCCCCGTACACGACGCCAAGGGCGCTGAGGGCCAGAAGCGGCAGGCTCTTTTTAGCGGAGCGCGCCGGTTCGCGATCGACGGGTGGCTCGACGATGTGGGCTTGGTCTGACGGGGCAAGACTCATGCGTTCACCGGCGCTGGGACGGGGCCCCACGAACCACCGCCGCTTGACAACTTGATGTGCGGCACGCCGACCGCCGCAGATATGATTCACATCAACCTAAGGTCGGACCCTTCAGAGCGGCTTCAGTTTGACATTGTCAACACAATCGGTGGAAACCGGACCTTGGGGCGCTAGGGGGGAGACGGCCCGTCCGCTTCAACTATCGGGCCTCTGCAGGAGCGACTGCGACAACCACGGCGCGACGGGCTCGATGGCTTCGTTGCCGAAGTCCATGTCAGCCGGCCCGCTGAGTCCTGCGAGCAGGGCGGCGCGGGTCAATTTGACGGTCGGCACGCCCGGCCCCGGCTCAGCGTCCGGAACCTGGCGGCGATGGCGTGTGGCTTCTGTCCGCAGGAGCAGGATGCTATCACTCGCCAGGGCCCTGGTCGTCGGTGGAGTGTCGGCTGCATGCTTGCGCGCATATTTGCGGCCACCGTCATGGTCGCCATCGTAACGGCGTTTTCGGCTCATGCGCAGGACCTTGGCGGATCAGACGATGTCCGCGCCGGTCGAGAATTGGCGATAACGACCTGCTCTGAGTGCCATGTTGTCGTACCGCGGCGGTGGACGCCGCGTCATGTCGGAGGCCCGCCTGACTTCGTCGACATCGCCGCGACGCCGGGCATGACCGCAACCGCGCTCTTCGTGTTTCTGCACACCCCCCATCCGACGATGCCCGACCTGGTTCTATCGGACGGCGATTCGAATGACGCCATCGCCTACATTCTCAGCCTCAAGAAGCGGAAGAACCCCTAATTTTCGAGCTAGTGCGCGCCTGAGGAGAGGCGCTTGATAGGGCCCGAGAGCAGGCCTTCCGAGAGTCTGCTGGGGGTCGAGAGCGGACGTTAGCTTCTGGCCGCAAACCGGACATTGGCGGGTCATGGCATAAGCGGACCATCCCGAACGCCAGCTATGGGCCACTGGCGATTGAGATTGCATCGGGCGGTGGCATGGAGCGAACTCCTGCTGGAGGCGGTGTGTCATGGAGCCGAGCGAGACCGACAGCGTAGTGCTGCACGCCTCCAGCAGGTGGTGGAACAAGATCGATCTTCGCCGCGATCAGACGCCGTGGATCACATTCCCCCGCTGGGGCAAAGGTTTCTCGCTCGATGGGAAGGATTACACCGTCGCGCGACGTGGTCGCGTCGGGGCTTTCGAGCTTAGCCAAGCTGGCGAATCGATTGTGGCGGTGCAGAGCCGAGGAGGCCTTCTCTCCGAGGCGTTCGAATTCGACTATGCTGGGAAGCAATGGGCGATGAAGAAAGCAGGAGTTTTGTCGGTCGGCGCAAATTTGGAATGCGCCGGCCAGATCGTCGGTGAACTTAGAACGCCCCAAGGGTTCTATTTCGGGAGGAGACACGACGCTCGACTGCCCAGAGAATTGCCGGATGTAATTCAGGTGTTTCTGATTTGGATGTACATAAATACGATCGGGGTGAACACCTCCACCTGATTCCGATTGGACGTCCCAGCTAGACCGATTGAGACGTGATCCTGGCGGACCGCCGCGAGAGAAGCGGATGTCCGCTTTGGGTCGGAAGCAGACATCGGAGCCGGGCCGGCAAGCGGACCTTCCGAACGTCGGTTGAGGGGGGAAAGCGGACATCGGCGCGTGTCCGCGACACGGTGGTTTTGCGGACACCGGGGGGCGAGTCCGCTCTCGGGCGGTGTCCCAAGGGGGAAGATCGACCCGAAGCGGTGCTTGCTCAACAGATGTAGTCCTCACAGACTATCGCTATGGTTTTCTTTCACGATCCAGGAAATTAAAAAGGTCCGAAAGATGGGGACGCACACGCATTTCGCAGGCGCCACGCGCCGTGCAGCATTTGACGCAAGTCGTACCTGTCCCCGATTTATCATCGCAGCAGCCTTCGGACTATTGGCGAGCCTGGCGGCCCAAGGCTCCATGGCACAGGCTGTCTCCGTCGACGAAGGGCATGATCTGGTCCAGCTTGACTGCGCCATGTGCCATGCCGTGGATCGAACGGGCGCGAGCCCCAACCCTGGCGCTCCAGCCTTCCGCGATCTGCACCTGCGCTATCCGGTCAACTCCCTCGCCGTGGCTCTTGCCGAGGGAACCATCATCGGCCATCCGCAGATGCCCCAGTACAAGTTCAGCACCGACCAAATCGCCGACATCATCCGGTATTTGAACAGTATCCAAACGCTGCAGCCGTCAAGAATCGATCCGGTTAACCACCCGTCGCGCTCGTCCGGAAGCCTTGCGACTCAGCGAGTTCCCGCTAACCCGTGACCGAATGTCGGCAGTCGACCTGAAGCGGATATGCTCATGGATGGGCCGGCAGTTAACGCCAGCGAGCTGTAAGCCGCAACTTGCTCGGTCGGAATGAAGTTTCAATCGACCGGTGCGGTCACGGCTCTGTCTTGAGGCTCAGAATGTAGTTGGCCGCCGCTGTCGCTTCGTCGTCAGGTAGCAGCATGCTGGACATCTTCGGAGGTGTCTTCACGCATCGTCGTCGGGGGCCAGGGCGGTTTTGGCATCCTGGTCGACAAGGCGGTCGTGCATCCCTTCGTCGTG
>CALAEG010000076.1 GCA_937890965.1 uncultured Caulobacteraceae bacterium
ATCGTCCCGGGCCACGAGATCGTCGGCGTGGTCGAAGCGGTAGGTGATGGCGTGCCGGAGGGGCGGATCGGCCAGCGTCTTGGCGTGCCCTGGCTGGGCTGGACCTGCGGCCGGTGCCGCTATTGCCTCGAGGGCGAGGAAAACCTCTGCGATAATCCCCGCTTCACCGGCTGGACGCGCGACGGCGGCTATGCCGACGTGGTCGTCGCCGACCTTCGCTACTGTTTTCCGATTCCGGAGACCTATACCGACGCCGAGGCCGCGCCTTTGCTCTGCGCGGGCCTGATCGGCTATCGCGCCTGGAGACTGGCGGCCGAGGCGCGGCCGGTTCACAGTCTCGGCCTGTACGGTTTCGGCGCGGCGGCGCATCTGCTCGTCCAGCTTGCCATCGCCCAGGGCCAGAGCGTCTACGCCTTTACACGAGCCGGCGACGAGCCCGCCCAGCGCTTTGCGCGGGAGCTGGGCTGCGTCTGGGCCGGCGGCTCGGAAGATCAGCCCCCCGAAGCGCTCGACGCGGCAATCATCTTCGCGCCGGCGGGCGAACTTGTTCCCTTGGCTCTCAAGGCCGTGCGCAAGGGCGGGACCGTGGTCTGCGGCGGCATCCATATGAGCGATATCCCGAGCTTTCCCTATGACCTGTTGTGGGAAGAGCGCCGGCTGGTCTCGGTCGCCAACCTGACCCGACAGGACGGGCTGGACTATCTGCCGCTCGCGGCGGCGGCCGGCGTGCGGCCACGCGTCAAAGTCTATCCCCTGAAGGAGGCCAACCAGGCGCTCGCCGACCTGCGCCACGGTGTCTTCACCGGCGCGGCGGTATTGTCGCCTATGGACCACGCGCCGCTATAATCGGCGACACTTGCGAAGACCCTGAGGGCATTGTTGGGGCTGGCGCGGCGGTCGACCGAATCGTCCGGCTGCTCTGCTATTGGGCCGCGGCGTCCCGGCGCCGGGTCAGACTGGAGGCGTCGCCGATCAGCAGGCCGATTCCAAACGTCGCATACATCACGGCCATGGTCGTGCTGCCGAGCCAGGATGGAATACCTGACCAAACGAAGGGAAAGGCGATTCCGAACGCGACGGCGACAGCGCCGCCCACGCTGAGTGCGAAACGAGCCAACGGTCGGTTGCGATAGCGCTCGGCGCCCAACACGACCTCGGCGACCCCGAGCAGGACAAAGCCGAGGCCCAGGGTCACGTCCAAGGGCAGAACGCCCAATCCGACGTGAAAGGTGAGATGAGCGCCCAGGCCGAGTGTGATGAAGGCCCAGCCGGCCGCCGCGACCATGCCGCGCGGCGTGCGGTCGAGCGCGATCCACCAGAGGCCGGCGAGACCCCCCAGCAGGAGAGACCAGGCCAGGGTCGCTTCCACGAACAACGGCGCGGCGGCCGAAAATACCGCCAAGACGATCAGCAACTCGCCGTACAGCCGGTCGGCGCCGCGCGCCAGCCGGGTCGGCGAGATTTTCCGAGTGTCGCTCACAGCCATGTCCCGATCAAAAACTAGACCCTGCGTCGCACATTTATCATCGGCATTGATCTGGATCACACGTTTTCCGCGTCGGCCGAATCCAGGCGCGGCGCCTCAGCGGTCAGCCGCGGTCAACGTCCAGGCGTGGCGCGCGATCTGCTCGTCCTCGTTCGCCGGCAAGGCGCGGACCGCGACGCCCTCGTCCGGCCCCCCGTTCGGCGCGACACCGAGCCAGGACAGGCCGGCGCATATTTCGGCGCGGGTCCGGGCGTCGTGCTCGCCGACGCCGCCGGTGAAAACCAGCAGATCCAGGCCCTCCAGCGCGCCCGCCATGGCGGCGATCTGCTTGCGGACCGAATAGACAAACATCCGGATGGCCAGGCCAGCGTCAGCGTTCTCGCCGGCCTGGCGCAGTTTGCGCATGTCGCCCGAGAGTCCGGAGACGCCGGCCATGCCGGCTTGCCGGTCGATCGCCGCCTCGAGCCCGTCGGCGTCCAGGCCATGCTTGCGGATCAGATAGACAACCAGGCCCGGATCGAGATCGCCGCTGCGCGTGGCCATCATCACCCCACCGCTAGGGGTCAGGCCCATGCTGGTGTCGATGGAGCGGCCGCCCCTGACCGCCGTGACGCTGCAGCCGGAGCCGAGATGGGCGATCACCAGCCGCTCGGGCGCCGCCTCGCCGAGCTGGCGCAGGATCGACTCACAGGACAGCCCATGAAACCCATAGCGCTCGACGCCATCGGCCTGCAGGGCCGCGGCGATCGGAAAGCGCTTGGCGACGTCCGGCAGGTCGCGATGGAAGGCGGTATCCAGGCAGGCGATGTGGGGGATGGCGCCGAAATGCGCCTGGGCTTCCCGCACCACCTCAAGAGCGGCCGGCGCATGCAATGGCGCGAAGACGCGCGCGGCGTCGAGCGCCCGCAGGACTTCGGCATTAATCAGGCAGTGGCGCCGGACCGAGGGGCCGCCGTGGACGATGCGGTGGCCAATAGCCGACGGCGCTGGCGCGCGCTGTTCGGCAAGTAGCGCGAAAGCGCGTTGGGCGGCCTCGGCGAGTGTGCCGATCGCGCCATTCTGCGCGACCAGTTCGCGGTCCTTGGCGCGGGCGGAGAACCGGCCGTCCGGCGCGCCAATGGCTTCGGCCTCGCCTTCAATCAGGCTCTCGGCGCGGGCGGCGTCAACACTGAACAGAGCGAACTTCAGCGACGAGGATCCGCAGTTCAGCGCCAATATCGTCCGCGCCTTGTCGGGCCTGCTCATGGCGGCGCCCTAGACGGCCGACCAGCGCCAATTGCGCACCTCGGGCATGTCCTGGCCGTGTTCGCTGACATAGAGTTTGTGCCGCTCCATGGTGGTCCAATAGCGCGCCTCGGCCGCCTTGACCTCACCGCTCAGCCGGGGAACGCGCCGGATCGCATCGAAGGCGAGCTGATAGCGATCAAGATTGTTCAGCACCACCATGTCGAAGGGAGTCGTCGTGGTCCCCTCCTCGCGATAGCCGCGCACGTGGAAATTGTCGTGGTTGGTCCGGTTATAGGTCAGCTGGTGGATGATGCCCTGGTAGCCATGGAAGGCGAAGATCACGGGCCGGTCGCAGGTGAACAGGGCATCGAAATCGCGGTCGCCCAGCCCGTGCGGATGCTCGGTCTGCGGCTGCAGCGCCATCAGGTCGACGATGTTGACCACGCGCACGCGCAGGTCGGGCGCATAGTCCCTGAGCAGCGTCACCGCCGCCAGGGTCTCCAGCGTCGGCACGTCGCCGCAGCAGGCCATCACCACCTCGGGATCCTCGCCGCAGTTGCTGGCCCAGTCCCAGACACCGGCCCCGGCGACGCAGTGGCGCTCGGCCGCGTCGATGTCGAGCCACTGCCATTCCGGAGCTTTGCCGGCGACGATCAGGTTGATGTAGTTGCGGCTGCGCAAACAGTGATCGGTCACCGAAAGCAGGCAGTTGGCGTCGGGTGGCAGATAGATGCGCGCCACGTCTGACTTCTTCTTGGCGATATGGTCGATGAAACCCGGATCCTGGTGGGAGAAGCCGTTGTGGTCCTGTTGCCAGACGTGCGAGGTCAAAAGGTAGTTCAGCGAGGCGATCGGCCGGCGCCACTCGATCTGGCGGGTGGTCTTCAGCCACTTGGCGTGCTGGTTGACCATCGAATCCACCACGTGGATGAAGGCCTCGTAGCAGGAGAAGAAGCCGTGGCGCCCGGTCAGCAGGTAACCCTCCAGCCAGCCTTGGCAGAGGTGCTCGCTTAGGACCTCCATCACCCGTCCGTCGGCGCTCAGATCTATGTCGATGGCTTCGACCTCGGCCATCCAGACCTTGCCGGTGACCTCATAAACCGCGTCCAGCCGGTTCGAGGCCGTCTCGTCGGGGCCGAACAGGCGGAAGTTGCGGCTGTCCAGGCTCAGCTTGATGACGTCGCGCAGGAATTTGCCGAGCACCCGCGTCGCCTCGGCCGACACCAAGCCGGGCTGGGCGACCGCGACGGCGTAGTCGCGGAAGTGCGGCATCGACAGCGGGACCAACAGTTCGCCGCCATTGGCGTGGGGATTGGCGCTCATGCGGCGATGACCGGTGGGCGCGATCGCGGCATAGGCCTCGCGGAACTTGCCGTGCTCGTCGAACAGCTCGCGCGGCCGATAGCTCAGCATCCATTCCTGCAACAGCGCCAGGTGCTCGGGATTGTCGAAGCCGGTCAGTGGCACCTGGTGGGCGCGCCAGGTGCCTTCGACCGGCAGGCCATCGACGAACTTGGGCCCGGTCCAGCCCTTCGGTGTCTTCAGCACGATCATCGGCCAGCGCGGCCGCTCGGGCGTCTCGCCGGCCGGCAAAGCGCGCGCGGCGGCCTGGACGGCGCGGATGTCGGCCAGGGCGCCGTCAAGGGCGGCAGCCAGGGCCTGATGCACCAAAGGCGGCTCATGACCCTCGACGAACCGCGGCTCGTAGCCGTAGCCGCGCAACAGGTCGGTCAGCTCCTCACGGGTGATCCGCGCCAGCACCGTCGGATTGGCGATCTTGAAGCCGTTCAGGTGCAGGATCGGCAGCACCGCGCCATCGCTGCGTGGGTTGAGGAACTTGTTCGAGTGCCAGCTGGCGGCCAGCGGCCCGGTCTCGGCCTCGCCGTCGCCGATGACGCAGGCGACGATCAGGTCGGGATTGTCGAAGGCCGCGCCATAGGCGTGGACCAGCGAATAGCCCAACTCGCCGCCCTCATGGATCGAGCCGGGCGTCTCGGGGGCGACGTGGCTGGGGATGCCGTAGGGCCAGGAGAACTGGCGAAACAGCCGCTCCATGCCGTTGCGATTGCGCTCGATGCTTGGATAGCGCTCGGTATAGGAGCCTTCGAGATAGCTCTGGGCGACCGGGCCGGGGCCGCCGTGGCCCGGACCCATGACGTAGATCATGTCCAGGTCGTGTTCCACGATCAGCCGGTTCAGATGCACATAGATGAAGTTCAGGCCGGTGGTGGTGCCCCAGTGGCCGAACAGGCGCGGCTTGATGTGCTCAAGCTTGAGCGGCTCTTCGAGCAGCGGATTGTCCTGCAGGTATATCTGTCCGATCGACAGATAGTTCGACGCCCGCCAATAGGCGTCCATCTTCTCGAGCAGGTCCGGGGAGAGCGGTTCGGCCATCGGGGTCTCCATGCTCGCCCGCCTCTAACGCCGGGCGGCGCACTTCGATCAGATCGGCCGGACTTTCAGCTATCGGCCATGGCGAGGCGGTTGTGCAGGACGATGTGGCGCGAGCTGGGCATGGAGATGGCGCGGTCGCGCTCGAGCTGGGTGAAGGTGCGCGAGACGGTCTCGATGGTCAGGCCGAGATAGTCGGCGATGTCGCTGCGGGACATGGGCAGGTCGACGGCCTCGCCGGCGGCGCCGCGCGTGGACATGCGGATCAGGAAAGACGCCACCCGCTCCAGCGCGCTCTTGCGGCCGAGCAGCAGCATATGGTCCTGCAGCCTGAGAAGGTCGCGCGAGGTCAGGTCCCAGAGCTTGCGGGCCGCCGCGCCATCCTGGTCCGCGGCCTTGTCCAGCGCCGAGCGGCGAACCAGCGCGATCTCGCAGTCGACCACCGCCTCGGCGGAATAGAGGTGGGTCTCGCCGCACTCCAGGCCGAAGACGTCGCCGACAAGGTGGAAGGCGCCGATCTGGCGGCGGCCGTCGCTCAGGATGCGCACGTCGCGCACCGCACCGGAGACGACCTTATAGACGAAGTCGGCTTCCTCCTCTTCGGCGAAAATCTCCTCGTTGCGCTCGAAGCGCATGGTGAAGCCGGCCAGCGCCACGCCTGGCGCAAGCTCGACGCTCTTACCGGTCTGGTCGCCGACCGCGTGGGGCGCCGATCCGACTTGTGCTTGCAGGGTTTGCATGGCCGCTCTCCGTCTTCGCTGACGGTCAAGGGGTAGCCGCTGCTCCAGGCCGGCGAAATTCGGGACGGTCCCCTAAGGAAGATTACGGAGGCCGCATCAAGCTTCGCGCTCAGCGCCTGACGGCGACCCCCACACCGATCAGGGCGATCCCACCGATGATGAGATTGATGGCGACCACATACCCCACCAGGACGGCGTCACCGCCGGGCCTGAGGACGACGATGAACCCGGCGAGGACCAGATCGATCAGGCCCGTAAGGACCCGCCACTCCCAACCGGCGAAGGAACTGCGCCGTTGATCGAAAGCCAGGGCAAAAGAGGCAATGGCGTTGACGACCAGATAGGCCGCGACGAGCAACGCGATAGTCAGCACCCCGGCGAGGGGCGCCCAAAGCACCACGGCGCCGGCGACGATCGCCGCCACGGCGGACACAATCCTCCAGATCGGGTGCGTCTGGCCGCGCGATGCGACCAGCGCCACCAAACCGACCAGGCCGCTCATGAGCAGCATCCAGGCGAACACAAGCGCGGCGGCAAGGCCGGCGAACGCCGGCAAGGCCCCGGCAAGAACACCCAATGCGAGAAGCAACGCCCCTTCGACAATGAGCCAGAGTCCAGCCCCGCGTGGCTCGGGCAACGCGCCGGTCTTATGGATATCGATGGTCATGGGCTCTCATTCGTGATCGGCTGTGTGGCTTTGACGTTATGTGCACACGTCAGGAAACCTAAGCTTGATCTGGCTCAACCGCCTTCCGCGGACGGATTGATGCGCATCAACTTGCAGTGCGCCGCAGTGGACCATGATGCCGCATCAACAAGCGTTGGCGGCGCATCAGCTATGACAATCAGAGGCGATATGGCCATGCAGAGGATTGCCGCCCTGGCGCTCGGTCTGTTGACGATCGCGGGCTCCGCCGGCGCCGCATCGGATTCCTTGCCGCTCCGGCATGGGGTCTATGTCGATGTGAACACTGAATGTCGTGGCGCGCCGTCGGCGACCAAGACCTGGTTCGGCGGCGGCTATGTCATTCAGTCCTCGCATGCGACCTGCACGCTGCAGAAGGTCGCTCCGCAAAGCTCGACCAGCTACGTCATAACCGCGTTGTGCTACGAATACGGCGACCGAAGCATGCCCTTCGTGATGGTCGATCGGCTGGAGATTCAGAGCCAGACCGAATACAGCCTGACCAACCAGTTTGGGCGTTTCCGGGCTCGCTGGTGTCGCGGCTAGAGGGCGCGGGAAAGGTGGAACACCATGTGCTTCTCGCCCGCGGCCAGCTTTTCCACGGCCGCCCTGACCGGGATCATCGGCCTCATCTCGCTGTCCCGGGTGACGCAGGCACGGGAACGTCCACTGGCGGCGACACCGCTTCTGTTCGGAGTCCAGCAGGCCATCGAGGGCGGGTTGTGGCTGGTTCTTCCAACGGCGCCGCACGGTCCGATGGCGAGCGCGCTTACGCTCATCTTTCTGTTGTTCGCGCAGGCGTTCTGGCCGGTCTACGCACCCTTGGCGACGTTAGTCATGGAGCCGAGCGAGCATCGACGGCGCCTCATGGTCCTTTGTCTCGCCACCGGCGTGGTCACCTCCGGCTATCTGCTCTGGCGCGTGCTGGCCGGGCCGCGTGACGCCGCCATCGTCAATAGCTGCATCGTCTATCGGACCGAAGGCAGCCACCCGGTTCTGATCGGCGTGGCCTATCTTGCAGCCACCAGCCTACCGTTGATCGCTTCGTCACGGCGCGCGATCTTTGTGCTTGGCGCCATCATCCTGGTCGGATCCGTCGTCGCCTACGCCTTCTATTGGGAGGCGTTCATGTCGGTCTGGTGCTTCTTCGCCGCCGCGGCGAGCGTCGTCATCCTTGGCCATTTCGAATGGGCGCGGCGTCGAAGCCTCCAACTCGCTGGCGCCTGACCAGAGGACCAGCATCGACGGCCGCCGAATGGGAGTCCAAGCCATGCCTGAAGGAGCCTCCGTCGCTTTCGATCAAACCGCAATCGTGACCGCGCTGGAGAGCGGCGATGCGACCGGCGAGGGTCGGCCGCTCGGGCGCATCGACACTCACATGTCCCACCTCTTTGTCGGCGAGGGCCGGGTCTACAAGCTGAAGCGAAGCCGCCGTCTTCCCTTCGTCGACATGTCGTCCCTGGAAACGCGCCGGCGAGCCTGTGAAGCCGAGCTCGCCGTCAATCGCGCCCTGGCGCCCGCGCTCTACGAGGCGGTGCTCCCGATCGTTCGCAACCAGGCTGGGGCGATCAGCGTTGGCGGCGTCGGAACGACGATAGACTGGGTCGTGGTGATGCACCGCTTTCCGGACGGCGCATTGTTCGATGATCTGGCCGAAGGCGGCCGATTGACGCCGGATCTTGTCCGCGACGCCACGGCGGCGATCTCGTCTTTCCACGCCTCGCAACCCTCGCGCACGGATATCGGTCATGCTGTCGACTACCGCCGCATCGTCGATGGTCTGCGCCGGCTTGAGGCCGATGGGGCTGCCAGCCTTGGCCTCGAGCCGGCGTCCGACCTGCTGTTCGGCGCGCTTGAACACGAGATCGCCAGGCTTGCTCCCACGATCGAGGCCCGACGACGCGCCGGCTGGACGCGCCGCGGCCACGGCGACCTCCACCTGCGCAACATTTGCATCTTCGACGGACGGGTCACCCCCTTCGACGCCCTGGAATTCGACCCCGCGCTCGCCACGACAGACATCCTCTATGACTTCGCCTTTCTGCTCATGGACCTGCGAGCGCGTGGCCTGGATGGCCTCGCCAACGTCGCGATGAACCAGTACTGGGACCTGTCGCGCCAGCCACAGGACGCGCTTGCGCTGCTGCCGCTGTTCATGGCCCTGCGCGCCGCGGTCCGCATGGCCGTGGCGGTCGAGGCCGCCGACCTGGTGCAGGCCGACGCCTATCGCAAGCTGGCGCTCGCTGTGCTGCGACCATCGACGCCTCGTCTGCTTGCGATCGGCGGACTCTCCGGAACCGGAAAGTCGACCCTGGCCGCCGCGATCGCGCCTCGCCTCTCGGGCCCCTGCGGCGCACGCCTCTTGCGCACCGACGTCATCCGCAAGGCCGCGGTCGGCGCGCCACGGGCCGCCCCGGCCGCAAGCCAGGCCTACCAGCCGGAGGCGCGCGCGGCCATCTACACCCTCCTGGCCGAGCAGGCCGGTGAAGCTCTGCGCGCAGGAAGCTCCGTGGTGGCCGACGGGACCTTCCGCGAGCCCACGGCCCGCGCCCAGATCGAGGCCGCTTCCAAGGGTCATCCATTCCTGGGCTTGTGGCTGAAGGCGCCCGCGTCGGTCCGGGGCGGCAGGGTCACGGCGCGTAAGAACGACGCTTCCGACGCGACCGCGGCGATCGCGCTGGAGCAGACCGAGCCGGAAGGGCTCAAGGCGGCGTGGCGCGTGCTCGACGCGGACCGGACCGTCGATCGGCTGGCCGACGACGTGGGCGCGCTGCTCCCCTAGCCGGCGCCTTGCCCTTGCGCCGCATCAATTCGTTGGCCGACGGACAGTGCTTTAACAGCGGCCTTGCTTCCGGGAGTCAGCCTTGTTCGCGCGGCCGTTCACTCTGTTGGCGCTCGCCTGGGCTTTGGCGGGCGCGTCGCCGCCGGCCGCCGGCGCGAGTCCCACTGGCGGGCTTGGCGGCGATGCAGCGGAGGTAATCGGCGATGAAGACGCAGCGATCCTGCTCAGCACACTGAGCAATGCGCCGAGCCAGGGTTTCGAGGCCAACGAGTTCGATCCCGCCCCGGCGGCCGCGCTTCTCGGATCGGCCGATCCTGTTTTGCACAGCCGGGGCGAGCAGCTGTTGGCGGCGGTCTCGGTAGCCTATGCGCGCGCCCAGCACGGTGAGCGGCTTGAGGACCGGTTTCCCGGCAACTGGGCGATACGGCCAGTTGCCTATGACGGGACGGCCGACTTCAACGCCGCGTTGGAAGATCATCGGATCGCCGACTGGGTCGCGACGCTTCCGCCGCCGGACCAGCGCTACCAGCGCCTGGTTCTGGCCTATGCACGCTATCAGGCGATCGCGGCCCACGGCGGCTGGCGCTCGGTCGCAACCAGCGTCTCACTGAAGCCCGGAGGGACGGGGCAGGCCGTCGAGGCGCTCCGCCAACGTCTGGCCGCCGAAGATCCAACAATCGCCGCCATGGAACAAGCCGCGGGCTCGCATGCCTCAGGCGTTGCGCCGCCCGCCTATGACGCCGTCCTGGCGGCGGCGGTGTCGCGCGCCCAGGTGCGCTATGGACTCGGCGCAAGCGGGGTCGCCAACGCCGCCACGATCGCCGCACTGAACGTGCCGGTGGACCGCCGTCTGGCGCAGATCACGGCCAATCTGGAGCGCTGGCGCTGGTCGCCGCGCAGCCTGCCCCCCTATCGGGTCGAGCTGAATATCGCCGACGCAAGCCTTGCCTTGTACGACGCCGGCGCCCCCGCGCTGGAGATGCGCGTGATCGTCGGACAACCCTCAAAGCAGACACCGATGTTCGAGGACGGCATCAAGGCCGTGGTGTTCAACCCGCCCTGGAACGTTCCGGCCGACATCGCGGCGAGGGAAGTCTGGCCCAGGATCCGGCGCGATCCAGGCTATATGGCGCGCGAAGGCTATGTGGTGCGCCCGGGCGGCGGCCTGCAGCAGCTGCCGGGACCACGGTGCGCGCTTGGAAACATCAAGTTCGACCTGTCCAATCCCTTCGGCGTCTATCTGCACGACACGCCGTCGCGCAGCCTGTTCGCCAGGGACAGCCGGACGCTCAGCCATGGCTGCATGCGGCTGGAGAAGCCGAACGCCCTGGCCAAGCGGTTGCTGGCCGGCGACCCGGCGTGGCCCGAGACCCGGATCGACTTCGCCATCGCCGGCGGCAAGACCGTGCGCGCGCCGCTGCTGGCGCCAGTCCCGCTCTACGTTTTCTACTGGACCGCTTTCGTCGATACCGATGGCCAGGTGGAGTTCCGGCAGGACGTCTATCACTGGGACGACAGGCTTCTGGCCCTGTTGGCGGGTCGCCGTTAGCCGCGGGTTCGCAACGGATTTGCGCGGGATCAAGTCGTAGCACCGAAGGATGCGCTAGCGATCAATGAGCGATTTCGCTCGGAGGCGCAAAGATGACCAAGGCCAAAACCCATCAGGCGACGGCGGCGGCGACAGGCGTAGCTTGGCTCAATCCGGCGGCCGTGACGGCGACATGGATGAGTTCCTGTCAGTCAGCCGCCCTGGCTTGGCTCGGGGCCTGGACCAACGTCACCAACGCCATGGTCGAGACCGGCTCGATCCAGGCCGAGGCCCTTCGCGAGGCCGCCGCTCGCGCGGCGGCGAAGCCCGACGGCTCGAGTTGGCCCGTCGGCGCTCAGACGGTGCTGCGTGAAGAGCTGATGCTTGTCGGCGAGCAGGCGGAACGCACGGCCGCCGCCGTCGGCCAGACGCTGGCCGAGTTCGGCCTCGACGAGAAGCCGATCTTCCGGCTGCCCGACTAGCGC
>CALAEG010000077.1 GCA_937890965.1 uncultured Caulobacteraceae bacterium
GATGTGGACACACTGTTCATCGACACCGCCAATGGTGAGGAACACGAGCTTGGACACGCTATCGTCCTGGCCGACCTGTCCTTGCTTGTAGTGCGGCCCACCTTTCTCGACATCGCCGCGGCAGTTCGCGCCTCCGAGATCTTTCACCGGCTGGGAAAGGTCGGCGTGATCGTCGTCAATCAAGCGCCCGTCATGCGTCAAGGCATCGAGCCGCCGGCTGTTCGGAAGGCTTTACGAGCCCTCGCGCTGCTCGGTCTTGAGATCGCGCCGGTCGTTGTGAGATATCGCAGCGCCTACCAGTGGGCGCTCGACACAGGGCGTTCGGTGGAGGAACTCTCGACGGAGCAACCCGCCTCACAGGAGATCAAGTCCCTGTGGACGTGGGTTGAGGCGCTCACCTCGCGCGACCGCGAACGATGAGGCGTGGGCGTTGGGGGGCAAAGCTAGCAGGTTCAGTGGCGCCCACCGCGTCGGAGACGCCGTCCTAAGGGGACACGCGTCTAGGCCGCCACGTCACGTCCGGGCCGCTGTAGATCATATAGGGTCCGGTGTCCGGCTCGACCCATGCCGACACCGTGACTAGCCTACACGCCGCCAGCTCGGTTTCGCTAAGGCGCCAGTACCACTTGCTGGCCGCATTGAGCGCGTTTTGGGCGAAGAGGCCATCTCGCGGTCGGCTCGCCGTAGTGACGGATTCGAACCCGTCCAGATCCGCGCCGGCGGCGAAACGCATCTCGCTGGACATGCGCTAGCTATCCAGGCGCGCCGCGACCATCAGACGGCGAAGGTTGGCTGTAAGCGTCAGACTGCTGAGATGTGAAGGGGCGTCTTCATGACTTTCAGCTCGAAGCCTGTCCCTTATCTCAGTGAGACTGCTGAAATGGCCAAATCTCGCTAGCTCGTATGCGCGCTCGATCGTCGAGGAGCGGCTGTCAACCATAGTCGCGAAGGTCCTTGGTGTTTCTGAGAGCGGAACCCTTGCCACCATCAAAAGGTTGCAGGGCGACGACACGAACTGCCAAAAGAGCGCCGTTGAGCGACGCCCTGTAAACGAGCAGTTCGCGTTGCTGATGAAAGCGAGCGGTATTGTCAGACCAACGGCGCCTCGTGTCGAAATTCACGCGTTGTTAGGCTGGAAGTTGGATAGGGATGGTGCCCGGTCGCCGCGTCTCGCCTTGTGTTTGCTCGAGAAAGCGATGGCTGCTGCCCGAAATCGGGAACGCAGCGGGGGCGAAGCGAGCCCCGATAGATTTGGTCTGACAACACCTGCTCTCGAGCTTGCGATGGCCAAGCAGGAGCTAACAGGCGCGCAAGTTTCCCGTGCGTTTGTAGACCAAGGCCACCTTGGTCCGCCGTAGGCTGTGAGTTCCGTAGACGGCGGCGCTGGATGAGGTTGTCGAGCCGCGGCTTCGCGCGTGACCAGCCCGATATCGGCGTACGACCGGTCGTGGTGGCACAGTTCTGGCGCCGTGCCGATCGTGTTCATGCTAACCATTGGTCGCACGGCGGCGGGCGGAGGCGCATGGCCACGATCTTTCTGTCGCACTCGAGTCGCAACGACGCCCTGGCGTCGAGGCTCGAGACCTGGCTCAGGGCGAACGGATTTGACGACCTGTTCGTCGACCACGACAGCATCCGCTCCGGCGACAAATGGTCGGCGGAATTGCGCAGGGCCAAGGCCTCTTGCCGGGTCGTCATGTGCCTGGTCACGCCCGAATGGCTGAGTTCGGACGAGTGCTACGCCGAGTTCAGGGCCGCCTGGTACATGGGGCGGCGGATCGTGGCGCTCTTGTGCGTCGGCCACGCCGATCTCGACGACAAGCAGAAGTCCCATCTCGATCACCTGCTGGCGGAAGACCAGGGCAATGACATCACAAGGGCGGGCGCGCCCGACGCGCTCGATCTGGATGCGCACCCGGAGGTGGTCGAGCCGCTGACCGCCGGGCTGCGCGCCGCCGGCGCCCTGGCGAAGATCGGCCTGGATCCGCGTGCGTTCGAGATCGACCGCGATCGCCGGCCCGAGCCTTTTCCGGGCCTGGAAAGCTTCGGCGACGACGACGCGGACGCGGCGATCTTCTTCGGCCGCGAGCCCGAGATCGCCCAATGCCTCGAAGACCTGCGCGAGATGCGCGCCAACGGCGACAGGCGCGCCTATGCGATCGTGGGCGCGTCGGGATCGGGCAAGTCCTCGCTGATGAAGGCCGGGGTTCTGCCGCGGCTGAGGCGGGAGCGCGGCTTGTTCGTCCTTGCCTCGTTTCGTCCTGGCGCGGACCCCCTATTGAACCTCGCCGAGGCGATCGCCCGCACCGCGGCCGATCGCGGCGAGGCCCTTACGGCCGGCGCGATCCGCGACCGTCTGCGCGACGCCTGGCGGGACAAGGCCGATCTCCGCGGTGTTCTCGACCAGATTGTCGCGCCTCTGAAGCACCGGGCCGATAGGGCGTCGGCGACCGTGTTGATTGCGCTCGACCAGGCCGAAGAACTGGCGCGCGCGGAGGGCGAAGGCGCCGATATCGTTGGCGCGCTCCTGAAGGCGGCCACGCTCGCCGACGCCGGGCTGGGCGAGTCCCAGCCCTACGCGGTCATGATCACCGTGCGCTCGGACAGTTTCGCCGAGGTGCAGGCCTCGGACCGGTTTGAGGGGTTGACGACCCGCAGCGCCGACATCCGTACGCTGCCGATCTATCGGTTCGCGAGCGCGATCGAAGAGCCCGCCGCTCGTTATGGCGTTGAGATCGAGCCGGCGCTGATCGAGGCTTTGATCGAGGATGCCGGCGGTAAGGACGCACTGCCCCTTCTGGCCTTCACGCTGCAGCGCCTGTGGCGGCAGTACCAGGCGGAAAAGCGCATCGTGAAGGCCAACTATGACAGCATCGGCAAGGTCTCCGGCCTGGTAGAGGATGCGGCCGAGCGGGCCCTGCGTGGGCTCGACCCGCTCGCGCCGCAGGGGCCGCTGGCGGGCAGGGTGTCGGCGGAGCAGGACCGGCGCGCCGCGTGCCTGTTTGTGCCCACCTTGGCTCAGGTCAACGAGAGCGGTGCTGCGATCCGCGGGGTGGCGAAGCTCGAGGCGTTCGATGCGGGCGAGCGCGAGCTACTCGACCAGTTCGACCGCTGGCGGCTGGTGGTGCGAGACGGCGAGCTGACCGAGGTCGCGCATGAGGCGATGTTTCGAGAGTGGCCGCGATTCCGGCAATGGCTGGAGCCCGAAAAGGCGCGGCTGGAGGCCCTGCGCGGGGTCCAGATCGCCGCCGCCGCCTGGAACGCGCACGGCCGCCGGGCCGACGACCTGACGCACCGCGGCCGACGACTGGCCGAGGCGCGCGCGCTTGACCGTTCGCGCGATTACAAAACCCAACTCGACAATGACGCCAAGGCGAGGACCTATCTGGCAGCCGCTGGCGCCGCCGAGCGACGCCGCGGGCTTCGAGCAGGCGTGGCGGCCGCGGTCTTCATGGCTGTCGTCGGCGTTCTCGCATTTGCCGCCTATCAGGGCGCGGAACGAGCCAAGACCCAGCAGATCGACCGCAGCTTGCTCGCCAACGAACGCGATGCCGAGCGAGCTGAGGCTGCGGCGGACCTGGATTTGGCCGTCGCAAAATTCGCCGCGAATGTCGCCATCGCCGAACAGCTGGTCGGGCGCGAACCCACCAATCCGCAATGGACCTATAATCTGGCCCGCGCCCACGCCAGTCTGGGTTATGCGTTGGCCAAGCGCGGCCGAAGTGGCGATCAGGCGCGCGCCCGCGCCGAATACCTCGAGGCGAAAGAAGCGGTCGCCAATCTCGCGGCGATGGACGCGGGCGACCCAGGCCTCCGCGCCAACCGAATGCAGCTCGCCGGCTGGCTCGCCCAGCAATTGGCGTCATGAATGGCGTCGGGCCGATTGTCGACAAGACGTCGCGACCTGACTAAGCTTGGTAGCGCAGGAGGACGCGTGATGCGCCTGGATCGGAGGCTGGTCGGAGCTGCGCTCGTGCTCGCGATCATCGCCATCGCGGGCCCGCCCGCGACCGCGCAGCCCGCGGGCCCCGGCAACAACGGCCCCCCGCCGGGCGGTTCCTACGATGCGCCGGCCGGCACATCCGATGACTCGGCGATGCCTGCGCCCGCAGGGGCGGAGCCAATGCAGCCCCCGGCTTCGGCGGCGGAGCCGCAAGCGTCGGAGCCCGAGCCCGAGCCCGTTCCGCAACCACAGCCTGCCGAAGCCAAGGAATTCTCTGTCTATTTCAACACCGGCCAGGCGAATCTCACGCCGGAGGGAAGTGCGGTGGTTCAGGAGGTCGTCGCGGCCGCCAAGCAGCAAGGCGCGACCCGCTTCAGCGTGGTCGGCTACACCGACGCCTCGCAAGGGTTGCAGGACAGCCTGATGATGTCCGAGCGCAGCGCCAAAGCGGTGGCCGACGCGCTGGTCGCCATGGGCGTGAGCCGGTCAGCCCTCAAGGTCGAGTGGAAGGGGAAGGCCGATCTCGCCGTGGAGACCGCTGACGGCGTCGCCGAGCCGCAGAATCGGCGGGTCACGATCACCTTAGACGCCCAACCATGACCACGGCGCGTCACGCGCCGCCTCCGATGATTGGCCAAACATTGGCTCAGCCAAGCACGACAATCCGTCCCACAGACAAAGCGCCACGGGCGCGGGCGAAGCTCATCGACCTGGCCGGCGCAGCGCCGCAGCTGGTGCTGTACGCAGCCTCAATCATTGGGCTGGTCTTGCGGTTCGAGGCGCAAGCTGTGGCGCTGCATAGATCACCGCAGCCCACACTGTACGTTCAAATGCTCTTGCCGCTGTCCAATGGGCTGTATCTCAGCCTGTTGATGCTGCTCTTGGTCCTAAGGCCGCCGCCCGTGGGCTCAGCCAGCGGCGTTTCGCCTAAGCTCGCCGCATTGGTGGGATTTTCGCTCACCGGGCTGTTGGTTCTGCTCCCGCCAGCGCGGATGAGTTTGCCGGTGAGTCTACTGTCCTTGGTCCTGACCTTGGGAGGAACGGCCGCTTCCATCTATATCGCGGCGGTTCTTGGCAGATGTTTCAGCATATTTCCGCAGGCCAGAGGCTTGGTCACGCGCGGCCCCTATCGGTTCGTCCGTCACCCGCTCTACCTGGCGGAGTTCTTCACCGTTTTTGGGATCGCCCTGCAGTTTGCGCTGCCATGGTCGCTTTTCGTCGCCCTGGCCGCGATGGCGGCGCAGTTTCCCCGCATGCATTACGAAGAGCAGATTTTGTCGGCCATCTATCCGCCCTATCGCGCTTACAAGCTGCGGACCGCGCGGCTTATCCCCGGAATCTATTGAGGCTGAGCTGGTGGGCCTCGCCTGAGTTTGTAGGCGCCGCTCGTCCGGCGCGGTCAGGTTCCAACCGCCGCCCTACGCTCAAGCCGTCAGCCGCAGGCCTGCGGGACCCCAACACGGCCGGCCGCTGTGTTCAGGTCGCGAGCCTGCGACGATCAGGAGCAGGCGCGAGCGCCCATTGAACGGAAGCGTTCGGCCTCCAAAGCGGTGCGCTCGTACGCGCTCATGCAGGTCTGCAGCTCTGCCAGGAGAGTTCTGGCGACCGGGTCATCGACATCAAGAACGCCAGCGTGGACGGCAGCCTTAATGCTGGCGATATGGGCATCAAGCAGGAAGAGCGGGGTCTTGAGTCGCGTGGCCGGATCGTCCGTCAACCGGCATAGCGCGGCGGCGATTAAGCTGACCACCGGGTAGCCATAGGTCGCCGCCAAGCCCTTAAGGTCGTAAGCGCAGGCGTAGAGGCTATCGGCCGTCTCGGCGGAGTAGCCCTGGATCCGGATGCGGACACGGGCCGCGTTCAATCGGCTCAACTCGTCCTGCATCCATTGGTCGAAGTGGTCGGCAAGCCCTTACATGGCCTGCTCGGCCCTCGCCAAGGCAAGCCGATGGACGTCATCGACGCGCGCGCTGGCCTTGGGCTTGAGAGCGGCGCTGAAGGCGATCATCCATTCTTGGGGTTGCTGGCTCACCGGCGCCTCCAGACCGACGTGATAGACCGACCGTTGCGATGCAGAGCGCAAGGCCGCAGCAAGCATAGTCGCAGAGTGGTGTTAATATCTCGTCGCTGGCGGCCGTTCGGTGCGGGCCCAGATCAGGCGATCCCTCACCTGAACACAAATTGCATTCTGCTGTGGCGCGCTCAAGAATAGCCACGGCGAACTAAGCGCCTTCTCTGCTATATGAATATCATCGTGACGATGCCCATCAACCACCAGGTCACCTACGCCGTGGGTGACATCCACGGTCGCCTCGACCTGCTCGAACTGGCTGTGGATGCGATCGAAAGCCACGCTCGCGGGCTCGCCGCGCGCATCGTCTTTCTCGGCGACTATATTGACCGCGGACCCGACAGCCGCGGCGTCCTGGAGCGACTGATTGGTCTTCAGCGCGACGCCGGCGCGATCTGCCTTAAGGGCAACCACGAAGACATGATGATCCGGGCGTTCACGAGCTTCAGGGCCGGCGAGTTCGCCCGATGGCGTCAATGCGGTGGTGGCGCCACCCTTCTTTCCTACGGGATCGGCGATGACGATGATCCAACCGGCACAATGCCAAGGGACCATATACGTTGGCTGGCCGGGCTGCCGCTGACCACGGCTGATCCGAACCGCATCTATGTCCACGCCGGGGTGTTGCCAAACACATCGTTTCGGGACCAGGACGATGCAACGTTGATGTGGATTCGCGAGGCCTTCCTCCGGGGGCGGCCGAAGGATTTCGACGCCCACATCGTGCACGGGCACACCCCGCTGTGGGAAGGCAAGCCCGATCCGGCGGAGCCCGAACGCCTTTCCCACCGGACGAACCTGGACACCGGAGCCTTTGCGACGGGCGTTCTGTCAGTGGGGGTCTTTGAACGCATGTCTCCCGGCGGCCCAGCGGAGATCATCTCGGTGCGCGGAGAGGCCTATCCCCACCCGCTCTCAGACATCGTTGGCCCATTGCCTCCGCCGCCCATTGCGAAACGCTCCGATCGGTCGCGCTAAGAAGCCGACCGCATCAGACGACATGCGCGCAGCTCGGTAT
>CALAEG010000078.1 GCA_937890965.1 uncultured Caulobacteraceae bacterium
CCCAGGCTGCGGCCGGTGATGCGCCGCACCACCTCGCCGACCAGGAAGCCTTGGGTCAGCGCGTGATAACCGGACTGGGTTCCCGGCTCCCAATAGGGCGCCTGGGCGGCCAAGAGCGTGGTCATCTTGTCCCAGTCATAGACGTCTTCCAGCGTGATCTTTTCCTTCCAGCCGGACAGTCCCGCCGAGTGGGCCATCAGGTGGCTGACCTTGACCTTTTCCTTGCCCGCCGCGGCGAACTCCGGCCAGTAGCGGGCCACCGGCGCGTCGAAGTCCAGATCGCCGCGATCGGCCAGGATCAGGGCGCAGAGCGCGGTCATGGTCTTGGTGGTCGAATAGACGTTGACGATGGTGTCCTTTTCCCAGGGCCGGGTGCGCGCCTCGTCGGCCCAGCCGCCCCAGAGATCGACCACCATCTCGCCGTTCACCGTGGCGGCGAAGGAGGCGCCCACATCGGCGCCCGAGGCCAGGTTGTTCTCGAAGGTCGCGCGCACCGCGGCGAACCGGTCGCGCACAAATCCATCCACCGAACCGTCAGCCATGGCCGTTCCTCCCTTGTTGTGGATCGACCCTAGCCGAACTCCGCCCTCACTCAAGCCGTCATCCCCCGCTGGAGCGGCGAAGCCGCGGAATGCGGGGGGACCCATGAACACTGACCATAGACGGTGATCATGGGTGGCCCGAAAAAGTCGGGCCATGACGGAGGAGGTGAGGCGCTGTAGGTTCGTGAAAACCTCGGAGAGCGCCATGACCGTCGAACTCCTGCCGCCCATCGTCTCGTCGCTGAAGCCCAGCAACCACCCCTATCTGAACGGGGCCTGGACGCCGCTGATGCAGGAGGTCGACGCCACGGACCTGAAGGTGATCGAAGGCGCGATCCCGACCGACATCGACGGGGTCTATCTGCGCAACACCGAAAACCAGGTCCATCAGCCGTTGGGGCGTTTCCACCCCTTCGACGGCGACGCCATGATCCACCAGATCGAGTTCAAAGGCGGCCACGCCAACTATCGCAACCGTTTCGTGCGCACGCGCTGTTTCCAGGCCGAGCAGGAGGCCGGCGGCTCGCTCTGGGGCGGGCTGGCCGATCCGGTGACGACGGCGCTGCGCCCCGGCTACGGCGCGCACGGCGCGCTGAAGGACAATTCCAGCACCGACATCGTCGTCCACGCCGGCAAGGCCTTTTCCACCTTCTACCAGTGCGGCGAGGGCTACCGGCTGGACCCGCTGACGCTCGAGACCCTCGGCGTCGAGGGTTGGGTCCCCATCGACGGCGTCTCGGCCCATGCGCGGGTGGACGAGGCGACCGGCGAGATGATGTTCTTCAACTATTCGAAGTCCGCGCCCTACATGCACTACGGCGTCGTCGATCGGGACAACAGGCTGACCACCTACATCCCCATTCCGCTGCCGGGCCCGCGGCTGCCGCACGACATGGCCTTCACCGAGCACTATTCGATCCTGAACGACCTGCCGGTCTTCTGGGACGCTGAACTCTTGAAGCGCAACATCCACGCCGTGCGCCTGCACGAAGGCGTGGCCTCGCGCTTCGCCATCGTGCCTAGGCATGGCGGCGTCATCCGCTGGTTCGAGGCGGCGCCTACCTATGTGCTGCACTGGCTGAACGCCTATGAGGAGGGCGACGAAATCGTCCTCGACGGCTATTTCCAGGAAGATCCCATGCCGCGGCCGCACAAGGGCGCGCCGGCCGGATTCGAACACATGATGGCCTATCTGGACGAGCACAGCTTCCGCTCCAAGCTGCACCGCTGGCGCTTCAACCTGACCGACGGGACCACAACTGAAGAGCATCTGGACGAGCGGATCATGGAGTTCGGCATGATCAACCAGCGCTTCGCCGGCCGGAAATACCGCTACGCCTTTTCGACCGTGAGCCAGCCCGGCTGGTTTTTGTTCACCGGCTTCGTGAAGACCGACCTGGAGACGCGCAAGAGCACCGAATATCTGCTGCCGCCGGGCCGCTACGCCTCGGAGGCGCCGTTCGCGCCGCGCATCGGCGGGGTGGCCGAGGACGACGGCTATCTGGTCAGCTTCATCACCGACGAGAACACCGGGACGTCGGAGTGCGTGCTGCTGGACGCCCGCGACATCGCCGCCGGCCCGGTCTGCCGCATCGCCCTGCCGCACAAGCTCTGCAGCGGCACCCACTCCTGCTGGGCCGACCGGGCGCAGCTGGGCTGAACCGCTCAGCTTCACTTTTTTCGTCATGGCCCGGCTTGTCCGGGCCACCCATGATCACCGCGATAGCTGAGTGTTCATGGGTCCCCCGCAT
>CALAEG010000079.1 GCA_937890965.1 uncultured Caulobacteraceae bacterium
GTGTTCATGGGTCCCCCGCATTCCGCGGCTAAAGCCGCTCCAGCGGGGGATGACGATCTGGGGTGCGCCCCTGGACTTCGCCAAACCCTAGCGTCCATATGCCCGCATGTCGGACGCGGACACCTTTGACGTCATCATCGCCGGCGCGGGCATGGCTGGCGCGAGCCTGGCGCTTGAGTTGGCGCATGGGGGTCTGCGCACGGCGCTGATCGATCCACAGCCCTTCGCCGCCCAGGTCGCGCCGACCTTCGACGGCCGCGCCTCGGCCATCGCCTATTCCTCGTTCCGCGCCTGGGACGTGGTCGGCGTCGGGGCGAGCCTGGCCCCTCAGGCGCAGCGGATCGAGCAGATCCTGGTTACCGACGGCCGCTCGCCGGGTGCCGCCTCTCCTAAGCCCGCGCCGGTCTTCCTGCGCTTCGATTCCGCCGAGATCGCCGATGCGGCGGACGGCGAGCCGCTGGGCTACATGCTGGAAAACCGCCTCATCCGCGCGGCCCTGGCCGCGGCGGTCACCGAGGCCGATATCGCCCTGATGGCGCCGGCCAGGGTCGCCGCCGTCGAGGCCCTCCCCGCCCACACCCGCGTGACGCTGGAGGATGGCCGGGTGCTGACCGCGCCGCTGGTGGTCGGCGCCGAGGGGCGCGGCTCCGTCGTCCGCCGCGCCGCCGGCATCGGGACCATCGGCTGGGACTATCCGCAGAAGGGCGTCGTCGCCACAGTCCGCCTGAGCCGCCCGCACAACGGCGTGGCTTACGAGCACTTCCTGCCCGCCGGCCCCTTCGCCATCCTGCCGCTCACGGACGATCGCGCCAGCCTGGTCTGGACCGAACGCCTGGCCACCGCCGACGCCCTGCGCGACGCGCGACCGGAGGTGTTCCGTTCGCTGCTGCAACGCCGCTTCGGCGAGTTCGTCGGCCGGGTCGAGGTTGAGGGGCCGACCTTTGTCTATCCACTGGCCCTGCAGCTGGCCGAGCGGCTGACGGCGGCCCGGACGGCCCTGGTCGGCGATGCGGCCCACGGCATCCACCCCATAGCCGGCCAGGGGCTGAACCTGGGCCTGAAGGATGCGGCGGCCCTGGCCCAGGTGCTGGTCGACGCCGCGCGCCTGGGCGAAGACCTGGGTTCGGCGGCGGTGCTGCAGCGCTACGCCGCCTGGCGCCGCTTCGACAATGTCACCCTGGCGGCGGCCACCGACCTGTTCAACCGGCTGTTCTCCAACGATCACCCGGTGCTGCGCCTGGCGCGCGGCGCCGGCATGGCCGTGGTCAACCGCATCGGCCCGGCCCGGCGTTTCTTCATGCAGGAAGCCGGCGGCGCGGTCGGAGACCTGCCCAGATTGCTTAAGGGCGACGCGCTCTAGCGATCCCGCGACAATCCTTCGTGCGCCAGGCGGCGCTCATAGTCCGCCCACAGACGGGACTGGTCGCGGCCGAGGCGATAGAGTTCGTCTCAGCTGTAGAGGCCGGTGTCGTGGCCGTCGTCGAAGATCAGCCGGGTCGCATAGCGGCCGATCGCCTGAGCGTCGGTTATGCCGACATTGCGCTTGCCGTTCACAGTGCGCCCCGGCCCGGCGCCGTGGCCGCGGTCGATGGCGCTGGGCGTCATGACGCGCAGATATTCCGCCGGCAGACTGAAGTGCGCGCCGTCGTCGAAGTCGATCTCCAGCGTGCGGGCGGCGCGGCGGACCTTCAGCTCGATCGGCCAGGGCCGGGTCTCGCTCATTCGCCTTCGCCCAGGGTCCGCGCCTCTTCCGGCAGCATGACCGGCACGCCATCGCGCACCGGATAGGCCAGCCTGGCCTGCTTGCTGATCAGTTCCTGGGCGGCGCGGTCATAGACCAGCGGCCCCTTGGTCAGGGGACAGACCAGCACCTCGAGCAGGCGCGGATCGACTTCGGGTGGCGGCGGGGACTGAGGCACAACCACATCCTAGTTCAAAATCGGCGGCTCGTCCTCGCGCGGATCGGGCGCGGCGTCGATCTCCATCAGCGCGATCAGCGCCTCGCGCCGCTCCGACAGGCTGGGCGCTTCGAGCAGAGCCTGTTTTTCGCTTGGGCTGAAGGGCAGCACCATGGCCAGGCCGTTGACCAGGCTCTCGGCGGCCGCCGACTTGGGCGATTCCCAGTCCTCCATGGCCAGGCCGCGCCGGTCCAGATAGGCCTTGAGCGCGGCCAGGAAGCGCAGTCGGTCGAAGCCGTCGTCGTCGGCCATGGGCCGCAGATCGGCGCCGAACTCGGCATAGTCGGCGCGCACCTGGCGATAGGGGGTCTGCACCGTCAGCTCCTCGGCGACGGTGAAGCGGCAAAGGCCGGTGAGCGTGATCAGATAGCGCTCGTCCACCGTCTCGGAAAAGCTGGTCAGCCGGCCGAGACAGCCGACGCGGGCCAGGTTGCGCCCGAAGGCGCTTCCCCCCGCCCGGGTCTGCACCATGCCGATCAGCCGCTCGCCGGCCAGGGCGTCGTCGATCATGTTCATGTAGCGCGGTTCGAAGATGTTCAGCGGCAGTTCGCCGTGCGGCAACAGCATGGCCGCATCCAGCGGAAAGATCGGGATGATCGCCGGCAGGTCGGCGATCTTGCGATGCGAGCCTCTGACCATGCGCGCCGGCTCCGCGGGCTCTTAAGAGAACAGGATCGCGGACAGCCGGCGGCGGCCCGACTTGGCGACGTCGGACATCTGGCCGGCCGCCTCGAACACGGTGAGCAGCTGCTTGCGCGCCGCCTCGTCGTTCCAGGCGCGGTCGCGGGCGATGATGTCGAGCAGCTGGTCGGCCGCCTGGTCCAGCTTGCCGTTGGCGGCGAGCGCCTTGGCCAGGTCGAACCGCGCCTGATGGTCGCTCGGATCGGCGGCGATCTTGGCCTGCAGGGCGGTGGTCTCGCTCTCGTCCGGCGCCTCGGCGGCGAGCGCCAGGGCCGCGCGCACGCTGGCCAGGTCGGCGTCCTTGGCGTCGGCCGGGGCCATGTCGGCCACCTCGCCGGCGCGCTCCAGGTCGCCGCCAATCAGGTAGCAGCGCGCCAGGCCGGCTATGGCTTTCAGATTATCCGGTTCGGCCTGCAGGGCCTCGGCATAGGCCTGGGCGGCGGCGCCGACATCGCCGGCGTCGAGGTCGGCCTTGGCGGTGTCCAGCAACAGATCGATGTCCGACGGCCCGGCCGGCCCGGCCAGCTTGTCGATGAAGGCGGCGATCTGGCTTTCCGGCACCGCGCCCATGAAGCCGTCCACCGGCTTGCCGTCCTTGAAGGCATAGACGGTGGGGATGGATTGCACGCGCAGCTGACCGGCATAGGCCGGGTTCTTGTCGACGTCGATCTTGACCAGCTTGACCGCGCCCTTGGCGGCCGTGACGGCCTTTTCCAGCGCGGGGGTCAGCTGGCGGCAGGGCCCGCACCAGGTCGCCCAGAAGTCGACGATGACCGGCTGGATCTTCGACGCCTCGATGACGTCGGCGAGGAAGCTGTCGTCGGAGCCTTCCTTGATCAGGTCCGCCTTGGCGGGGTTCGGCGCGGTCTCTCCAAGCATGGGCGGGTCTCGGGCGTGGGTTGGACGCCTAATGTGGTCGCCCGCGGCCGATGCCGCAACCCAACCATACCCGTCATCCCCCGCTGGAGCGGCGAAGCCGCGGAATGCGGGGGACCCATGAGCGCAAGCGTTCGATGGTGATCATGAGCGGATGGATCGAGCCCGCGAATACTCGCATCGGCCGGCGACCATGGGTGGCCCGGACAAGCCGGGCCATGACGGAAAAAAACGTTTACGCCTCCACCTTCACCCGCCCCGCATCGGCGAACCCTTGGCGCACGCCGCCGCCGGCGCGGGCGACCAGGGACCCTGGGTCGAACAGCATGTCGTAGGCGTTGAGCGCGTGCTTGGCGCAGCGGTCGCGGCAGATGGCGGCCAGCTGGGCCTCGTCGCCGCCGGCTTCCGATTCATGCACGAAGGCCTCGAGGATGTGGGTCGAGGTGCGCAGCTTGGCGGCCATGACCCCCAGGCTGGCCTCGTGGGCGCAGATCTGATCGACGGCTTCCGCGCCCGGCATGCCCATGACCAGCACGATGGCGCAGCCATGGCTCTGGATCAGCAGCTGAGCCTCCACAGCCAGGTCCTTGAAGCCCGGCACCGTGCGCCGGACCACGTCGAACCTCTGGCCCCGGTCCGGCTTGGCGGCCAGCGCCTCCAGGGCGATTTCGCCCATGTTCACCCGGGAAAACATGGTGTCGACGACGCCGATCCACTTCATGGCCAATCTCCTCCGATCAAATCTGTTTCGTTTAGATTGTTTATTTCGTTTGTTTCGTTTATGCCGAAGACATGGCGCGATCAAGCCCGCTTGCGAACCTCAGTCCGGGCGACGCCGGTCAGGCCGACCGGCTACTCACCGCCCTGCGCGACGGCTCCAGCAAGGTCTCCGTCCGCACCGACGGCGCGCCCGCCCCACTGCCGGACGCGGCCTTCGGCATCCTGCTCGAGGCCTTAAGCCAGATGGCGCGCGGCAATGTGGTCGCCGTCACCCCGATCGAGGCCGAACTGACCACCCAGCAGGCGGCGGAACTGCTGGGCGTCTCGCGACCGCACCTGGTCAAGCTTCTGGAGAGCGGCGCCATCGCCCACCGCAAGGTCGGCGCGCACCGGCGGGTCAGGGTCTCGGATCTGGCCCTCTATCGCAAATCGCAAAGCGGCGGCCCGGCCGCGCGCACGGAGACCATCATGCAGCTGGATACGATCGACGAGGCGATCCGCGCCTTTGCCAATGGCGACATGGTCATCGTGGTCGACGACGACGACCGCGAGAACGAGGGCGACCTGATCATGGCCGCCTGCAAGGCGACCCAAGCCCAGGTCGCCTTCATGATCCGCCACACCAGCGGCATCCTCTGCGCGCCGCTGACCGGCGAGCGCGCCCGGGCGCTCAATCTGGATCCGATGGTGCGCGACAACGACGCGCCCTTGCGCACCGCCTTCACCGTCTCGGTCGACTATCGCCAGGGCATGACCACCGGCATCGCCGCCGAGGAGCGCGCCAACACCGTGCGCGCGCTGGCCAACGGCAATGTCATCGCCAGCGACTTCGTGCGTCCCGGCCACGTCTTTCCGCTGATCGCCCGCGACGGCGGCGTCCTGGTCCGCACCGGCCATACCGAGGCGGCCACCGACCTGGCCAAGCTGGCCGACCTGCCCGAGGTCGGCCTCTTGGGCGAGCTGGTCAATGACGACGGCACGGTCAAGCGCCTGCCGCAGCTGATGGCCTTCGCCAAGGAACACGACCTGAAGATCATCTCGATCGCCGACCTGATCGCCTATCGCCGCACCCGTGAGCGGCTGGTGGAGCGCACCGCCGAATTCGTGGTCGAGACCGAGATCGGTCCGGCCAAGGCGGTCAGCTATGCGACCCCCTTCGATACCGTCCAGCACCTGGCCCTGGTGTTCGGCGACGTGCACAAGTCCAAGTCGCCGCCGGTGCGCATCCACCGCCAGGAGGTGCTGGCCGACGTCTTCGGCCGCGGCGGTGACGCCAACCTGATCTCCAAGGCCCTGGCCAAGATCAAGGCCGAGGGCTGCGGCGTCATCGTCTATCTGCGCGAGGGCGCCGCCGGCGTCGAGACCCCCAGCCTGAAGCTGCAGACCGAACGCGGCGACGAGCCCCCAACCGGCAGCGAACGCAAGCGCGAGGCCCATTGGCGCGAGGTCGGCGTCGGCGCTCAGATCCTGAAAGATCTGGGCCTGAGCTCCATCACCCTGCTCACCACCCACCAGCTCGACTATGTCGGCCTCGCCGGCTTCGACATCCGCATCGGAGCAAGGGAGAGCCTGGGCGGCTAGGGCCCGAAACGGTCATCTATAATCCGCTCATTCCCGCGCAGGCGGGGACCCACGGAAAAACGACCGTCATCCCCCGCTGGAGCCGCTCTGGCGGCGGAATGCGGGGGACCCATGAGCGCGTGAACGGGACCCGTGAACACCCACATCGGTCGGGACCATGGGTGGCCCGGATAAACCGGGCCATGACGGAACGTAATGTGGGTCGCCGCGAAAGCGGGGATGAGCGGAGGCGGGCGGTCAGGCCGCTTCGAAGTCCACCACCATCGGCTCGACACCCAGCGCATCCAGGAACGCCAAAAAACCCGCCTTGGACACCTG